>RPPU01000420.1 GCA_003819975.1 Desulfobacteraceae bacterium | reverse complement strand
ATATCCTGCATTGATTTTCTACTTTTTTCCCGAGGAACCATCCATGACGAATCAAGAACAAGCAGAATCGACGATCGCTTTTAAAACGATCCTGGGGCCTTTGCTTTTTTTGGCCCTTATTTTTTTTCTGAACTTCTCGGCGCGTATTATTTTCGCGCCGCTCATGCCGTTGATCGGAGCCGATCTGGGGTTGAGCAACCAGGAAGCCGGGTCATTTTTTCTGATGATCGCCGTGGGTTATTGCGTAGCCTTGATCAGCTCCAGTTTTGTGCTCGCGAAACTGACCCATCGCGCGATCATTGTTTGCTCGGCCTTGGCCGTGGGTTTGGCCATGGTGGGGATCGCTTTTTCGGAAAGCAGACTTCTGATGCAGGCCGGCCTTTTTGTGTTGGGTATGACAACCGGCATTTACCTCCCTTCGGGCATCGCCACCCTCACCTCGCTGGCCCCGAGCAAATTTTGGGGCCGAGCCATTGCGGTGCATGAAATCGCGCCCAACTTGGGTTTTGTTCTGGTCCCCTTGCTGGCCCAGGCGCTGCTAAATTTTTTGCCTTGGCGGCAGGTGCTTTTGCTTTTCGGGATTATCTGTCTGCTTATCGGTTTGATTTTTTGGCGTTTCGGCAAGGGCGGGCATTCTTATGGCGCCGCGCCTTCTCTGAAAGCCTATGCCGCTATTTTCCGGGAACCCTCGTTTTGGTTGATGATGATCCTGTTCAGCATGGGCATTACCGGCACCATGGGGATCTATAATATGTTTCCTCTATACATGGTCCAAGAACTCGGTTTTGATAAAGCGGCCGCCAATCAGTGGTTCGGGTTTTCGCGCATCAGCGGCTTGTTCATGGCTTTTGCGGCTGCCTGGGCCATTAATCGTTTTGGTCCGAAAAAAACATTGCTTGTTGTTTTTCTGATCAGCGGCATCTGCGCTATATTTTTGGGAATTGTACCGAGACCCTGGGTGATTGTCTTGCTTTTCGTGCAAGTGACGGCCGCGGTCTGCTTTTTTCCGGTCGGTTTTTCGGTCCTGTCCGCGCTTGGAAAGCCCGAATCGCGCAATATGGTGGTTTCCCTGGCCGTGCCTTTGGCGTTCGTGGTCGGCAGCGGCCTGATCCCGGCCTTGATCGGCTGGATCGCCGATGTCACCCATTCCTTTACTTTGGGAATTTCCCTGGCCGGCGGGTTTATTCTGTGCGGCGTCGCGGTGGCTTCTTTTCTGAAATTACCGGCGAAATAAGAGGTGAATAGGCTGAATTTTATTCCATTGTCAGGCGCGCTGTTCATACGATTTAAGAGGGAGGGGTTGCTTGATTTAACGCAATTATATTTAAAAAAATTATTAAAGTAAATTGAGGTTAATACCATCGGGTATCTATAAAAAAGCTCCAAGCGGCCATATTCTGAATAATTTTTTAGTTTGCATGACCCTTCGGATTGTTATATATTTCAGACAGGCGTTGCATACTATGCCAAACATCATTTCTGCACGATAAATCATATTTTTGATATTCAGACTTAAGGAATATGCAATGAATGGGATCCGAAAAATTAAGCTTATCCCCTTAGAAAGAATTGATATTTCAGATTCCACAATATTTGAGGGTGATACATTAAAGGTGCTGGATATCATTCCATCAGGGATTATACAATGTGCAATCACGTCTCCTCCTTATTGGGGTCTTCGGGATTATGATATGGAAGGGCAAATAGGTTTAGAACAAAGTCTCCCTGAATACATAAATAAGTTGGTTACGGCGTTTAGAGAAGTAAGGAGAGTACTGAAACCGGATGGTTTATTTTGGCTGAACATTGGTGATGGGTACACTAGCGGGAACAGAAAATGGCGCGCGCCTGATAAAAAAAATCCCGCTAGAGCCATGAATGTGCGACCAGACACTCCTGAAGGATTGAAACCAAAAGATCTTATTGGCATACCATGGCGTTTGGCCCTTGCTTTACAGGAGGATGGCTGGTTCCTAAGAAGCGACATAATATGGAACAAGCCAAATGCGATGCCTGAAAGCGTCAAGGATCGTCCAAATAGATCTCATGAATATCTGTTTATGTTTTCAAAATCGGAACGTTATTATTACGATTATGAAGCAGCCAGAGAAACCGCAAATGGCAGCAAGCGGAATAGGCGCACCGTATGGAATATTCATACCCAGCCGTTTGCCGATGCTCATTTTGCTACATTCCCTAATGCGCTCATCGAACCGTGCGTGACAATTTCGACGCGACCGGGAGATTTCGTGCTTGACCCGTTCTTCGGCTCGGGAACGGTAGGAGTTGTTTGCCAAGATTTCGGCAGAAAGTATGTTGGAATAGAATTAAATCCGGAATATGTGAACATTGCATATAAGCGGCTGTCCCGTCATTCAAGTGCCATTTATAGGCTTGCAAGTTAAAATGAAGAAACTCATTGTCCCCATTCCTGAGTTGCAAACGGATTTTGCAAAAACACTGTTTACGGTGCGCGGTTTATATCTGCAAGATGCACTTAGGAAGACAATTGAAACGATCGATGTGATAAATATAGACAAAGAGCTTCATAAGTTCGCGCCAAGGCGGATTCTTTCCGAGCTTGCATCTATTGGGCTTCGCGGTGAGCTCGTGTTCGCTACGCCTTGTTTGTTGGAGAAAAGCCCTAAATTACTTGGTTATTATCGCCTCCTACTTGGATTCAGCCAGAAGGCCTTCTATGTAAGTCAGTATGGTCTTTCGATTTTTAAATCAATGGAAGAGAAGGGTGTCCTCTCGTCTAAGGCCAGTGGATTTCTTGAAGAGCTTTGCGTGAATATGAATCGTTCAGCGGCTAATCTGTTGGATGGTATTGGTGTCAAAAGAGTCTCAGCCAATCTTTTGCATGACTTGACTTTATTATCGCTTGGCGCTCAATTACGAGGTGGAGCGAATAATCAGTTTGGAGTTGTTGCCATAATCGACGTTTTCGATATTATTCGCGATATTGTAAGGCATTCCATTGTGAGATCGGATAACAACTCAATGGAGATTCAAAATGCTGCCCGCAGAAAAGTTATGATTGAGTTTGCACCCGATCCGGATATCATTATCCGAGAGGAAATGACCTCAACCTCTTTTCGGTATGTTATTGCGATTGAAGTGAAGGGTGGAAAGGATTTTTCAAATATTCACAATCGAATAGGCGAGGCCGAAAAAAGTCACCAGAAGGCCAGAAGGAGCGGCTTTGTTGAATGTTGGACGGTTGTGAACGTTGAGAAAATGAATATGGAAATGGCAAAGCATGAGTCCCCTTCCACCGATCGTTTTTATACGCTTTCCAATCTTAAAGAGAAAACAAGCCCCGAATATGTAGATTTTTCCAATAGAATCGTTTCTCTCGTTGGTGTCGCAGTGAAAGGCAAAAAGACGAAATAAAAAGGCGATATGATTTTTTGACAAGAGAGGGCAAGCGGTTCCGGCTTCACTTTGTAAAGGTTAATAGGTGTGGGGCGGATATTGAGTTTGAATTTTTCGATATTTATGGGGTCATCAGCCAGAGTTGTTCCGGCCCAAAGGATCAAAAGCGATAAGAGTAGTGTAAGCAATGATTTCTTTTCATATCTATTGCCCCCTTTAAAAGTCAAGGCTTGGTAAAATCAAAACCCTGGACCATGCGTAGGCCCGTGGTTCCGGGCATGGGTTGCGTTGAAAAGTCGCAGCATGCCAGGCCCAGAGCCAGCAGGAAGCAGAATATCGCTTTATTTCGTAATCGCATTGACTCCGTCTCCACGGGATCTCTCAAAACACGGTTTTTAAGGATTTTACTTTTTATCTTTGGCTTATTTTCTCGGGTCTCATTGCCGATAAAGTTAATATTTAGAGATCCCTTCCATTTAAAATTTTTTTTATGGCGTGCAGGTCGTGGTGTAATTGACTTTGGTCGATTGCCAGGAGATCGGTTCCAAAACCTGAATCGCATACCAGCCCGATTCCGTGGCTTGGGCGCCGTCGATTACCCCGTCGTAGATTTGTCCCGGGCCGTTGAAGGTATAAGTCTTGACGCCCGAGGCATGGTCGCCTTTTTGGGTGATGATCTTCCATTTGAGCGTGCCCTGGCCGTTCGCCGTAATGGTGGCGTTCAGCATGATGGCGTTGAATCCGGGACAGGGACCTTGATAGTCGGTTTTCGTGATTTTCCAGTCGACCGTAACCGTGCTGATGGGCGGGATCGGGTTATGGCTTTTGACGTAGATCTCCTTGGAAACGGACATATTCGTGGCAATGGCGCGAGCCGTGATGCGGTAGCGGCCGAAAGCCCAGGGTTTAGCGCCGGTCGGTTTAAAGGTCAATTTATAAGTTTGGCTCGGATAAATTTCAGGCACTAGATCGTGCAAAGTTTGAAACCCGGCCACGCACGCAGGAGTTGTGCCGTTTACGCCGGTGCCGGGAATGGGCTCGCAGGTGACTCTGGCCCAGAAGGGGGCCGATTTCGCGGTAGTAGTATAATTTTTACAAAGCACGAAAATGGAGGCCGGGTCGAAGGTATCGCCTTCATAAAACGGGTCGGGAATGCCGCCGATCGATTCGATTCCGGCGCGCATGTTCACGTGGAATTGCTTGGTTAACGTAATGTTGGTT
>RPPU01000419.1 GCA_003819975.1 Desulfobacteraceae bacterium | reverse complement strand
TGACCGAACGCAAGGAGATCGCGGACCGACTCGCGGAGTTGAAGGAAGGCGGAGGCACGGACCTCTATCCGCCGCTCAAAGATGTGTACCGGGTATTGAAGGAAGCCAAGGCGGCCAAGAAACATGTGATCGTGCTCTCGGACGGCATGACCGAGAAAGGCGATTTTAAAAAACTGGCGCCCAAGATGCTGGACGAACGCATCACGATTTCAACCGTGTCGGTCGGATCGGGCGCGGACATCAACTTGATGCGCCAAATCGCCAAATGGGGCGGGGGCCGGGCTTATTTCACCGAAGATCCCAATAATATTCCGCGCATTTTCACCGATGAAACCAAGATCGTTTCCAAGAAACTGTTGGTTGAAAAACAGATGAAACCGCGGATGCGGCGGCCGGCCGATCTTTTACAAGGGATTACTCCGGATCTGCCCACGGTGGAGGGCCAGGTCCTGACCTATGCCAAGCCCGATTCCCAGGTTTTGATCGATACGGAGGAAGGTCCGCTTCTGGCCGTGACCCAATACGGATTGGGACGCAGCGCGGCGTTTACTTCAGACCTTTCGGGACGGTGGAGCAAAGATTGGGTTCGCTGGCCGCAATACGGCCGGTTCGCGGCCCAGATGATACGCTGGACGCAACGGGAAGCTTCTTCCGGTGTTTATCTGCCGAAGATCACCAAAAAAGACGGGCGAGGCTCCCTGGTGGTGGACATCATCAATCAGCAGGATATATTCGTGAACCAGTTGGATCTGAAATTAAAAGTGCTTTTTCCATCGGGTCGCGACCAGGTTGTTGCCGTCAGTCAGATTGCACCCGGTCGTTATCAGGGTTTTTTTACGGCTGAAGAGATCGGAGATTACTACCTGAACCTTTATGAAGCCGATTCCGAGAACGCGACTTATGCGCAGGTATTCGGCTTTGGTATTCCCTATACCGAAGAATTCGCCAACCGCGATGTCAACACCGAATTGCTGGCCGGACTTGCCAACCTCACCAGCGGTAAACTCCTGGCCGCGGACGGGAAAGATATGCCTCATTTGTTCCGGGCCGACGCCGGCACCAAGGAGTTCGGCGGCAGTTTTTGGCCTTATTTGGTGTTGCTTTTCATGTTGGTGTTGACCGGTATTGTGGCGTTGAGGAAGTTGTGGATAGAATGAGGAGAATAGGGTTCGAGGGGTCCGTAGAGACGATTTTATGTCTCTACGTTCGAGGGATCAAGGGGGCAATCCGCCTTCGCAAGGCCTACGGCGGACAGGGGGTGTGGGGCGAATCGCGTTTGCTCTTCTGTAGGGGCAGGCGTAGAGACATAAAATCGTCTCTACGGTGCCCCCGTGCCTGCCCTGCAAGAGGCATAGAAAAAACGAATATCGAATATCGAACACCGAATGTAGAATAACGAAGTGATGAGAAAGGGCGAAAGATCAAGGATGTAGGGGCAGGCGTAGAGACATAAAATCGTCTCTACGGTGCCCCCGTGCCTGCCCTATAAGAGTTAAAGAAAAAACGAATGTCGAACACCGAACACTGAATGCCGAATAATGAAGGAGATGTCCGGATTCTGACTACTGACTACTGACTATTGACTTCTGTCTCCTTTCGCGCTAAACCGTGAACCCCGGATGATGTTCCTCCTCATCCGTTTCCTTGAACCGTGAACTGTGAACCGTGAACTTGGAACTCTGATTTCATCAAACATGAGACATCGAATCAAATGAAACTGCATATTCTCTCCGACCTGCACATTGAATTTGAACCTTTTACCTGGCCTGGAACGGATGCGGATCTGGTTATCCTGGCCGGGGATATTCATGTGGGCGAAAAAGGGTTGCAGTGGATTTTCGCAAACATTCCCGATAAAAAAGTCATCTATGTCCCGGGCAATCACGAATATTACGGCAAGGCCATTCCCAAACACACGGAAAAATTAAAAAAGCTGGCCGCGGGCACGAACGTTTTTATTTTGGAAAATGAAAAATGTGTTCTGGACGGTATGGTTTTTTTGGGTTGCACCCTTTGGACCGATCTGCAACTGTTCGGGAACCGGGATGCCGTGCGTTATGAGGCCGAGTCGCGCATGACCGACTACCGCAGAATAAAACACGGTCCCAAGTTTCGGAAGCTGCAATCGATCGATACGATGAATTTCTTTTCCCGGTCCTTAGTCTGGTTGACCGCCGAATTGGCCAACCATCGCCAAGATAAGGTCATCGTAGTCACGCATCATGCGCCGAGCGCGCAATCCATTCCCGAAATACACAAACAGGACATGATCAGCGCGGCCTATGCCTCGAACCTGGAGAGTTTTATCCGATCGAACAACATTGCGCTTTGGGTGCACGGCCATATGCACGTGAACCGGGATTACCGAATCCGCAATACCCGGGTGCTTTGCAATGCCAAAGGTTATCCGGATGAGAAGAACAGTGATTTTAACCCGGGCTTTGTCGTTGAAGTATAGGGTTTTTATTTAACGAAAAAAAAGAATTTGATTATTGCTTATATTTTATTGCGTTTAATAATTCTTTGGGATTGTAAATGTTAATTTTTGATTTTTTAAAATCTTTAGTATTACTGGTAACGATCCCGTCACAATTATTTAAAAAAGCCGATTGATAGACAACGGCATCTTCAAAGTCATTAAAATCTATATTAATGGCGTCCTGTAAAACCGCACGATTGACCGGGGAAATTTCAAAAATGTCTAACAATAATTTAATCGTATCTTTTGCTTGTTGTTTATTTTTCACTTTTTGAATTAAGTAAAAAAGAGTTGTTATTGAATCAGCCGATAAAAAACCGTTTATAATCGATTCCTCAACTGCATTTATTAATAATGCAGCAATATGTCCATAAGGTTTTCGGTCTAACAAAGAATCTAAAATTACATTGATATCAAAAAGAATATTCATTATAGATATTTTTTCTCGATATGTTTATTGTAATCATCTTTTGATATGAATTTATCCTTTAGTGATCCATATAACTGAAAGGTTTTTGGCATTAAGTCGGACTTTTGAGAAGGATTTTTTTTTGAGCTTATTGCCACAAAAAAATCAGTAACAAGCTGAGATAAAGACTTACCTTCTTTTTTAGCGTAATTCTTTGCCTCATTAATTAAATCATCGCTTAATCTTAAAGTCAATTTGGTATTCATTTTTAACTCCTGACGTATATTTAATACAAATGTATACGTCAATCAATCAAAAATCAAGTTATATTTTGCACCCTAAAAAGTGATTATATCGTTTTATGTATATTGCTGAAAATTTGGTTAGATTTTATCAAGATACTCATTATTGTCAATAAAATGATATGAATTTTAATTGATTTTATTTAACAATTTTTGCAGGACGATTTCTTGTCTTTTTTATCCTCTTTTTCTTCGGTTTCGCCGAAGTTTTTCAGGTTTTCGGCCAGTTCACGGAATTTTTTGTCGACCAGGTCGTTGACCTTGTCGGCGGGTTGGCCGGTCAGAATTTCGATGCCTTCGTCCACGGTTTTGACCGCATAGACATGAAATTGATTGTTTTTAACCGCTTCCACCACTTCTTTGCGCAGCATCAGATCCTTGACATTGCTTTCCGGGATTATGACGCCCTGGTCGCCGGTCAGGCCGGCGTTTTTGCAGCACAGGAAAAAGCCTTCGATCTTCTGGTTCACGCCGCCGATGGGCTGGATCTCGCCTTTCTGGTTGATCGAACCGGTCACGGCAATGGATTGCTTGATGGGCAGGCCGGAAAGGCTGGAGAGCAGGGCATAGACTTCGGTGGAAGAGGCGCTGTCGCCGTCCACGCCGCTGTAGGATTGCTCAAAAGCAATGCTGGCGCTCATGGTCAGGGGTTTGTCCTGGGCGTATTTTTTACGGAAATAGCCGCCCAGGATCAGGACGCCTTTGTTATGGGTGCTGCCGCTCATATCGGCTTCGCGTTCGATATTGATGATGCCGGAGCGGCCCATGGAGGTGGTGGCGGTGATGCGGGAGGGCTTGCCGAACATATAATCGCCCAGGCTGTAAACGGCCAGGCCGTTGATCTGGCCGACCACTTCGCCTGTCGTGTCGATCATCAGGGTGCCGCGGTCGATCATCTCCTGGATCTGTTCTTCGATCTTGTTGGAGCGGTAGATGCGCGCGTCAATGGCGCGGTCCACGTGCTCGGCTTTCACCGTCGCTTGTTGACTTTGGCCGGCATAGTAATCGGCTTCACGGATCAGGTCGGTGATCAGGGGGAAGCTGGTGGAGATTTTTTCCTGACGGCCGCTCATGCGTACGGCCTGTTCGATCAAAGCAGCCACAGCCGAGTTCTCAAAAGGCCGCAAATGGCCTTCGGTCTGTTTCATTTTTATGAATTGGGTAAATTGTGTGATGGCCTTATCGTCTTTGTCCATGCTGGTTTCAAAGTCGGCCCGGACCTTGAAGATTTTGGGCATGTCTTCGTCATAGGCTTGCAGCAGATGATAAATCTGCTCATCCGCGATCACGACCACTTTGAGATCCATCTCTATGGGTTCGGGTTTGAGGCCGGTGGTGGTGAACAGGTAGAAGGGGTCGTAGGTCTGGATCTCCATCTTCCGGCTCTTGAGGGCCCGCTTCAGGGCCGGC
>RPPU01000418.1 GCA_003819975.1 Desulfobacteraceae bacterium | reverse complement strand
GCAGGCGCGGCAGAAGGACTTGAAATCTGGTCGGCGGACTAATCACGCTTTATAGTGTCACGGGGGAAGATATTTTCCGTGCAGTAGGTATCTTTTTCCCTTGACAAGGGGCCTTTTAATAGGCGACCCCTATTATTTAAGGAGCCCGCAACATGGATCTCGCTATTTTATCTTCAAAAATTTTTACCGGTAACCCCCGCCAACCCTGGGCTGAAGCCTTGGGGATCAAACAAAATCGTATTGTCACATTGGGCAGCAATAATGAAATCAAAAAAGAATGCAACGCCCGGACTCGCATTCTGGAGTTGAAAGGCCGCCTGGTCACACCCGGATTTGTGGACGGACACCTGCATTTCGTCAATATGGGTTTGGCGCTCATGCGCGTGGATTTACGCAATGCCGCCTCCCTGGCGGTCTGCCGCGAACGGATCCGCCAAGCCGCCGCCAAGCACAAACCGGGCGAATGGATCCTAGGCCGCGGCTGGAACCATCATCAATGGACCGAGCAACGCGAACCCAACCGCTTTGATCTGGACGATATCGCGCCGGACAACCCGGTCATGATGATCCGTACCTGCGGTCACAGCATTTGGCTCAACTCAGCCGCCTTGGCCAAAACCGAAGTCCACCGGGACACGCCGGATCCGGCCGGCGGACGTATCGATCGCGACCCTAAAACCGGCGAACCGACCGGTCTGCTGCACGAAGCCCGCGCCATGCTCGAAAAGCACATTACGGTCGGACCGGAAACCTTGCGCCAAGCCGCTCTGACCGCCCAGCAGGAAGCTTTCCGCTTCGGTCTCACCGGCGTCCATTCCTGCGAACTGCTGCAACATTGGGATACGCTTTCCGCGCTTAACCGCGAAGAAAAACTCAAGCTTCGCGTGTATCATACTCTGCCGACCGACGAACTGGCCGCGGCTCGCGAACGCGGCATCAAGCCCGGTTTCGGCGACGAGCGTCTCTGGTTCGGAAAAATCAAATTATTCGCCGACGGTTCCATGGGCGCGGCCACGGCGCTGCTGCATGAGCCCTATTCGGACGATCCCGCCAACTCCGGCATCGCCATCCTGAATGTCGCCGAATTGCAAAAGAAGGTGGAAGCCGCCTATCAGGCCGGCTGGGAAGTGGCCGTTCATGCCATCGGCGACAAGGGTGTCTCCAATGTGCTGGATGCCATTGCCGCGGCCCGGCAAAAATATCCCGGCTTGCGCCGCGACCGCATCGAACACGTCCAAATGATCCGGCCGTCCGATTTGACGCGCTTATACGAACTCGGCATTACGGCTTCGATCCAGCCGGTGCATCTCTTGAACGACCGGCCCACAGCTGAACGCAAATGGGGCCTTACGCGCTGCCGTTATGCTTATGCGTATGGTTCCATGCGGACGAATCGGATCCCTTTGCTCTTCGGCTCCGATGCGCCGGTCGAATCGGCCAATCCGCTCCTGAGCCTGCAACTGGCCGTGGCGCGCCGTTCGCCCCAATGGGGTTCTGTGCCGGCTTGGTTCCCGGAAGAAGCCCTTACCCTGGAACAAAGCCTGGCGAGCTTTTCCGGCCTGGCAGCTTGGTCTTCTTATCGCGAAGATCGATTGGGCAGCCTGAGTCCCGGCAAATGGGCCGATCTCACCGTGCTCGAAAAAGATTTGTTCGCTTTGGCGCCGGAAGAGTGGTCAGAAGTTAAGGTGGAGACAACGATCATTAACGGGGAAGTCGTTTACCAAAAACAATAACTTATTTTTTCAACTCCCGATCGCATAAGCCTGGCGCCGGGGATCGGCGCCGGCTAATAAAAACCCGCTTTCATAATCGATCCGAATGGCCTGGGCACTGCCCATGATAGGATCCCAATCGGGCCGTAGTTCGACCCGGTGACCGCGGCCTTTTAATTCGGAAACAACCCGGCTATCGAACCGGCCTTCCATCCATAAAGTTCCGTCCGGATTACTCCGCCACCGCGGAACTTCCACTGCTGTCTGCATATCAGTCTCATGATCCAGCATGGCTACCAGCATCTGCATCACGGTCTGGGTCTGACCGTCCGCTCCCGGGCTGCCCAGAACGATCTGGGGTCGCCCATTCTTTAGAACCATAGCAGGATGCAAAGTATGATAAGGCCGTTTGCCCGGTTCCAAACCATTGGGGTGCGCGGGATTGAGGCTGAAACCCCGGCCGCGATTGTGCAGAATAATGCCGGTATCGGGAATCACCATACAACTCCCGAAAGGTTCATAAATGCTCTGGATCAAACTGACCGCATTCCCTTTTTGATCCACCACGGCTAAATAGACCGTGTCCCGGCCTCCGACCGTGAACGCTTCCGCTCGGACTTGACCGGCGGCCCGGTCCGGATGAATCCGGCCGAACTGCTTGTGGCCGTGTTCCGCCGATAAAAGCCGGTTCACGGGCACAGGCGTGAAACCCGGATCGCAGACATAGCGGTCGCGATCGGCAAAAGCCAACTTTTTGGCTTCAACCATATAATGAATCAAATCGCCGCCGCCCAAATCGAACTTGGACAAATCCATTTGTTCCAGGATACGGGCCTGCATCAGCAGCGCAATACCCTGGGAATTCGGCGGAAGGGTGCAGATTTCACGGCCCCGATAACTAGCTTGCAGCGGCTGGACCCATTTGGATTGATGTTTTTCAAAATCCTGTTTACTAAAAAACCCGCCTTGGGCTTGACTCAAATGAACCAAACTTTCAGCGATACTCCCGCAGTAAAAGGCCTCCGGTCCTTGCACAGCTATTTTTTGAATGGATTGCGCTAAATCTTTTTGTATTATTCGTTGGCCGACCAATGGGACCCGACCATCGGGTAAAAAGATCGCCGCTGCATTCGGAAAATCAGTCAACTGATCTTTTTTTTCCAAAATGGCTTGTTGTAAAGCCGAGTCCACATAGAACCCTTTTTGAGCGGATTCGATCGCTTTACCGCTTAAATCTTTAAAGGTCCGGGTTCCAAACCGCTCTAAAAGAGTGTACCAGCCCCGCACCACGCCGGGCACGGTAGCGGTTAAAATACCGGTTTCCGGGATTTCAGAAAGGCCCTTGGCCCGGTATTTTTCAATATTCGCGGCCAGCGGCGAACAGCCGCTGGCATTGAGGGCTTCCAAACGTTCGGTTTGCGCCGAATAAATAAGGGCAAAAAGATCGCCGCCCAGGCTGCACATATGGGGCCGCACCACCGTTAAAACCAGATTGGCGGCAATGGCTGCATCCACGGCATGCCCGCCGCCGGCCAACACCTCAGCCCCGGCTTGGGTAGCCAAAGGATGGTCCGTAGTGATCATCCAATTGTTACCGGTCAGCAACATACGGCGCGTTCCGGACTCTTCATAAACCTGGTTCGATTTTTGCAGCATCTATTTATAAATCTCCCTTATAATATAAAAATAAGGCTTTTTGTCTTTTAGCAGGAATAAGAGGGGATTAGCAAGATTATATTGAACCGGTGATACCCGGCTTTATTCTTGCGAAATCGAAATAAAACAGGCTCGCCCTATTTATTCAGAGAGAAAGAACGGACATGGAATCATTTTTCGGCTTTGCCGTTATTGTGGATCTCAGAAACTATTCGGAAATCGGCCGCCGGTTGCTGATGCAGAAAGACAAACCTTTCAGCAATAAAGTGAAGTGGCAAATCTATACCGTCATCTTCGATTTTCTGGCCGCCACCATGGATTCGGTCCATCGCCACAACCCCGGCGTTTTATTCGATTATAAACACACCGGAGACGGCTTTCTTTTTATCACCCGGCATCAACAGGATAAAATCCTGGATTCTCTGGAAAGTTTCAGGCTTTTGCTCGATCTCTACCTTTCCCTTGCCAACTTGGTCCCGGAATTGAACTTGAAAATCATCGATCTGCTCAAAACCAATTTAAAGATTGTAGGCGGCAACAAGCATTTACGCTATATCAAATCGCTTTTCAAAGACGACACCTCCAAAGGTTGGCAACCCTTTATCGGATTTTCGGTCGGCGCTCATTGCGGAACGATTTTCTACCGCACCTACGCGACCAAAAAATTTTTTCTGGGCAATACCATCAACCAGGCCAATCGTTTCCAGGCCCTCTCCTCCACTTTTTCCGATTACAATTTGTTTTTCAGCGAAGAAATTGTTGCGCTTTTGAAAAAGGTCATTACCGACCCCGCACAATTGAAAGAGCTGGAAAATCAATATTTCAAAAGCCTGGCGCGAATCGAGATCAAAGGCCTGGGCCCCACCGCCGTGCAAGTAATCGCCAAAAACCATGTTTTACCTGTTCGTGATCAATTGGCCCGCGTGAAATAATCCTCTGCTCCGAATCAATTTCTTCAAACCAACGCTCTTTTATACTTGAATGTTTTGATGGAATGAGATAGTCGAATAGATTCAAGATTCAAGATTCAAGATTCAAGATTCACGGTTTACGGTTAGGAGCATGATGATTGAGTCAATTTATTATGCATCTTGGTAAAATGTTGAGCCCAATAAATTATTAGAGTCCTATTGAAACATAAACCTCATTAACTCCCGGAAAAGATCATGCCCTTCATATGTCTGCACGACAAAAAAGAAATTGAAGTTTTTTTAAGAAAAAATATACACCTTCATCTTTACGAAATCGGCGATTT
>RPPU01000417.1 GCA_003819975.1 Desulfobacteraceae bacterium | reverse complement strand
CGCCGAGATGTGATTGCGCCTGAATTCATTTTTACGCCGCTAAAAGTGAGTTTTGGCAGAAGCGGATTCCGATAAAACCCGCGGGGCAGGTTGCGGGCTTTTTCCGGACGTTGAAAATGAGGATGAAATCTTTTTGAAAAACATTGCAGCGGACAAGCCGCTGTGAAGGAGATGCAACCATGCAAACGTTTATGGATCGGACATTGCTAATATTGGGCCAGAAAGGAATCGAGGCTCTTTCGACCCCTCTGATCGCCTTTGCCGGGCTCGGTGGGGTCGGGGGTGGTGCTTTTTTAAATTTGGTCCGCTGTGGGGTGAAGCGGTTTCGATTATCTGAAAATGGCGTCTTTGATCCGCCCGATATGAACAGGCAGGCGGCAGCTTTCGCTTCTACCCTGGGTCAGCCGAAAATAGAAGTCTACGAACGGCTTGCCCGCGAGATCAACCCTGAGGTTGAGATAGAGTTGTTCCCCGAAGGAACGCTGGCCGGCAATCTTGAGCAATTCCTCAATGGCTGTGATGTCCATGTAGGTGTGATTGACGCCGAAAAAGGCGCTGATGTTAAAGCCATGACGCCAGAGTTGCTCGCACGGTTCAACATCCCGCTTTTTACGGCCGGGGCGTTTGGATTCGGCGCCCTCCTGGTCGCCCATCACCCTAAGGGCATGATGCCTGATGAATTCTGGGGGCTGTTGAAGAAGAAATCCAACGGAGGAGGACTTTTCCCTTCCTTCGTTTCCGACAAGTTTGAACCCAACGTCATGAAGCGAATAGAGACCGCCGCAAAAACGGGTAAGCTGGCGACTACAAGTATCGGGGGAGCGCTATCAGGTGCCGTCCTCGCATCGGAAGTGCTGGCATATCTTCTTAGAGGCACCGATCTCGTGAATCGTGAAATAATTTTTGCCCCGAAATTTTTAACGATCGATCTCTTGAGAGCGGTCATGGAAGTGGCAAGCGCTACAGCTGAGTGAACCGGTAGTTGACGGGATTCTGGGGATACTTAATTCGTAAACGTTCAGCAGCTCTAAAACACGCCAGTGGCAGTGATTGGCAATCAAGAAAAGAGCGTGAGGAACTGTTATCGCCGAAAGTAAGGCAGGTCCTGAACCACTCGCCGGAGTCAGAATAAAGGACAATACCCAGTTCCGGGGACATGATGCTTAATTTCAACCAAAACATTCTGCGGACCAGCCGCAGATGTTTGCGTTAGACGGACGGACAGAACGACGAATGACGAAAATACATGCGACAACGCTCGGGGACAGGCTATTATCGGAAACCATGGATTGGCCTGCGTCATGGAAAGGCGTTGCAGAGGATGTCCCGCTCGGCTACGCCTTGGTTAAGGAGATGCTGCCGTTCCTGCAAGGTCTTGTTGCTTCAGGCGCCGCGCCGACCACTTTGCGGCGACATTTCAGCAACGCGTGGGTGCTGGGCGGTTATATTGTTCGTCAAGTCGCAATCGAACGAGGGGCGCCGCCAACCGCGGCACTTGACTTGATTCTTGAAGAAATCGACGAAAATGGCGGTCCGCCCATGGTGGGTTTCGTAACCGATCAGGAACAACGGTCGTTCGACTCCACGTGCCGATACCTGTCGCGGTTTCTGCGACAAAGCGGATGATTCGTCGATCGCTTCGACCCGACTTGGCCCGGAGACGCCCAGACTCGATGGATTAATCGTAGATTCGGCGGCGGTGAGTTTGATGACGCCCATAAATTACGCAATATCCGTGGTGATTATCCTGGGCTTTGCAAGGATCGTTTTTCGCGGGCTGGTCCGGCGGCAATATCCGCGGCACGGTCGTCTTCGTTGGTGGGCGACCCTGGCCGAGGTGGAGACTCGGCGGCGACATGTTCTTGTACTACCCGACGCGCACCTGATGGTACTGGGAGAAGAGGAGCACTTGACGCGGGCCTTGGAAGAGGAGTACCGGGATTACCGGCAAAGGATCCCTCGCTATCTGCCTGGCGGGATCCGGTCCCGGCTATTCCGAGTGCACAGAAACCAATGATATTCTTTCATCACGTTCGGCCGGGCCAATAACAAAATAGATTGTCCGCAATGCCTTGAAATCACAATAAAATCAGACAAATTATAAAAAAGTTGATTTTTTAGCTTTATTGAGTTAAATTTATCCTGCTTTTCGATTCTTTAAATCTTTCAAACAACAATTTTAGCAAGAGATGGGAAATCCATCAGAACCACATTTTTTATAAATCTTCGATTTCCAAATTGTTTTTGCCTTGCGGGATATCACTCTTGTAAGAGTGGCATCCACAAAACGATCTAACGACTTGTTAGTCAGTCAAGGATTTACCTATGTCATCATGGTTCAGCTTTTCAATATCTTGTTTTGCATTGCTTATATCAGGAGTAACGGCATGGCTTACGTTTTTTCGCAAGGGAAAGCTTGTGATGACACAGCCAACGGTTATATTTTTCGGGCCTGATGGCTCCAAATTCGAAAGCAGAAAAAACAAGATATATTTACGCACGCTTCTTTACAGCACGGCAAAACGTGGTCAAGTTCTTGAAAGTTTACATGTAACGTTGCATCGCAACGAATCGAAGCAAAATTTCAACATTTGGGTATACGGTGATAAAGGTAATTTAAAGAGGGGCAGCGGCATATTCATTCCTCAAGAGGGAGTTGCATTCGATCATCATTTTTTACTACCTGAGGATGGAGCAAATTTTAATTTTTTTGCTGGAGCATATCAGTTGTCAGTATTTGCGAAATTGGTAGGGAGCAAAACCAGCTATGAACTGGCAAAGGTAAATCTTACAATTAGTGAATCGCAAGCGGTACAGCTTGTTGAACCAAATACTGGTATCTATTTTGATTGGGGGCCTGATCAACAAAGTTATTATTCACATATTAATAGAAGGCCTGAAAATGAACCAGATATTGAACAATTATTTAAACTTATAGATAGCAAAAAAATGCAGTCGACACAAAAAACGCGCGACTGATTTTGTCGTTAGGCATCTCATGCTTCGGAGGTGATTTATCCATGCCAAGTGCGAGAACCCTTATGGGCGTTGAATTTCGATATTCCGGTACACTTGATACGAGCTTAATCGTCCACAAGAACGTTGATATCTATATTTCTGCGGACACAGTTCGGATGATAAGAGGCGAAATAGAAAGGAGAAGCCCCGTCCTTATGGGAGCATGTAGGGACCATCCCAAAAAAGATTCCATAGGCGAGACATTGTTAAACAACGGATGTTCTCCACAAGTTTCAAGCTATGTTATTCCATTACTTATTGAAGAGGGATTCTGCAAGGCAAGTGATAGGCGGCCATATACAATCATGAAAACAAGATGAGATAGACACAAAACAAGAAACGCTTTAAAAAGTTGAGGGCTCTGACGCCGATTGATGCCGTGCAAGCTTGGCTCGACGGAGATTTTGGGATAGGTGATGAGCCAGCTTTGAATTTAGCCATCCGTAGTAGATATTCTTGTTTCAACGCATCGAATGACATCATTGAGGGAGTTATTCTGGATGCGATGAATGCTTTTTAATAATCAATAAGGTATAAAATGGAAAAGAAAGACCCTAAATTGAAAGAAATTTGGAATCAAAAAGAATTTCCCGTTGTTTTTCGTAAAGGTAAAGGAGAACCATTATTAGTACGTTTTTCAGATTCTGACGAAGAGAAAGCATGGTTAAAAGATGAACATAGAAATAAGCCAAAATGGCTGAAGAATTATAAATGTTGGAAAATTCCAAAAGCTTGGTTTGAAGATGTCGTAAAACGTGCTTTGATAAGATATAAAGGAGTTTATGTGATCCAACCTTTCCGACCACAAGAAAAATGCGCACCTGCCTGCTGGAATGCGACTGGAATTGAATGCGACTGTTCATGTATGGGTGAAAATCACGGTTCAGGAAATCCAATTGGAAAATGGTATATTGTCTCTGAGGCATTGGGCTGTCCAATGGGGAGAAAAACAATATGCGTATAAATTTATTGAACCGTATGACGCGAGTGAATTACTTTTTGAAGATGAAATGAAAAAAGCAATTGTAGATGAATTCGATGAATCTTATGAATTCGAATAAAATAGATAAAAAATATATGTGATCTTAACCCTAAAAAACATCGGCGGACTCTAATAGGAGACCGACCTAACTCAGCAAATTAAAAGCGAAATTTTTAAAAGAATAACCGGTTTTTGGCTCTATAATAGCATTTTGGAGGCATCATAATGAATAAAGAACATGCTGCTGTTGCCAAAGAGGCGGCTGGGAAGCGGGCGGGGGCATTGTCCGGGAAAAAAGATCGGCGGGCATCGGGAAACCCGGAGGCGGGGATTCATTTGTTACAGCGCGGGATGGGCAATCAGGCGATGCAGCGTTTATGCAAATCGGAAAACCGACGGAATGAACAGGGAGCCGGGGCAAGGGTGACGCCGGGTTTGGTTGCCCGGATTCAGGCGTCGCGCGGGGCGGGCCGGCCGTTGCCGAATGACACGCAGGCGGTTTACGAACAGAAGATGGGGTATGGTCTCGATCAGGTCCGGATCCATACGGATGAAAACGCTGCGACCATGGCAGATAACCTGCACGCCATGGCTTTTACCGTGGGCCGCGACATTTATTTCGGCGCGGG
>RPPU01000416.1 GCA_003819975.1 Desulfobacteraceae bacterium | reverse complement strand
CGGGGATCTGAATTGTCTTTTAATGAAAAAATCGGGGTGATTAACATTGAAGGGGTTATCCTGAAGTCCGAGCCGGTTGTCGAAAGGCTGGTGCAACTCCGCAAAGACAAGAGCATCAAAGCCATCCTCATCCGGATCGATTCTCCGGGCGGCGGCATCGGTCCTTCCCAGGAAATTTACCGTGAAATCCGCAAAACAGTCGGGACCAAAAAAGTGGTGGCTTCCATGGGCAGCCTGGGGGCTTCGGGCGGTTATTACATCGCCGCGGCCACGGATAAGATCGTCTGCAATCCGGGTACGCTCACCGGCAGTATCGGTGTGATCATGACTTTTTTTCAAGCCGAGGAACTCATGAAAAAAATCGGAGTGGATCTGAACGTGATCAAAAGCGGTCCATTCAAGGATTCCGGTTCTTTTCATCGCCGGATGACCGCGGCCGAAACCCAACTCCTGCAAACGGTCATTCTGGATGTCCGGGAACAATTTATTCAGGCCGTAGCCGAAGGCCGCCATATGCCGGCGGATAAGATCCGTCCCATTGCCGACGGGCGAATCCTGACCGGAACCCAGGCCAAAGCTCTGGGCTTGGTCGATACGTTGGGCAACTTTCGCGATGCCGTTGACCTGACCAAGGAATTGGCCGGAATTAAAGGCGAGCCCTCCTTGGTTTTCCCCAGAAAAGAGAAAGTCAGTCTATTGGATTTTTTACTGGGTAAAGTTTCGACGGAATTTTCGCAATCCGTGCAAGAAGCATTTGCCGTCAAAATGGAATACCGATGGGCCGGTCCGCGGCAGGGACAATGACCTTGGTTACAGAAACGGACTTACATCGCCTTTCCCCTTACGGATTACTTCCGGAATATCATCGAGTAACGCAATGACGCTGGAAGGGTCCGGATAGGATAAACCGCCGTCAATGACCAGCGATAATTGGGGCTTGTAATGTTCTTGAATGGCTTCGGGGTCATTGAGCCCGGCACTGGTGTTGATAATCGGCCTTTGCAGAAAACGGACGATGTCCAGGCAGATTTGGTTGTCCGGGATGCGGATGCCGATTGTTTTACGCTTGGTCAGCATGATTTTCGGTACCAGTTGGGACGCTTCCAGGATAAACGTATAAGGACCGGGCAGGAATTGGCGCATGGTGCGGTAGGCGTAATTGGAGACCTTGGCATAGCGGCTGATCTCTTTAAGGCTGTCGCAAATAATGGAGAGGGGTCGGTTCAAGGGCCGGTCTTTTAAACGGTGAATGGTTTGAATGCCTTTTTTGTTCAAAAGGTCGCAGCCGATGCCGTAGAGGGTATCGGTCGGATAGGCGATCAAACCGCCTTCTTCCAGAACGGCACAAACCCGTTGAATCAGACGTTTTTGAGGATTAATCGGATTGATGGCCAATAATTGCATGGTTCTATTTATAATAAGATGATGGGATTGTCAATAGAGGGCTCCGGATGGATTTCAACTTGATCATGACGATTTTTGCGTTTCTGTTCGGTTTGACGATCGGCAGTTTTTTAAATGTTTGCATTTATCGCCTGCCCCGCGATCTGTCTCTGGTATACCCGCCATCGAATTGCCCCCAATGCGGACAGCGGATATCCTTTTACGACAATATTCCGGTGGTCAGCTATCTCTGGCTGCGGGGCCGCTGCCGGACCTGCCGCAATCCCATTCCCCTGCACTATCCCGTGGTGGAACTACTTTCCGGGTTGCTGGGTACGGCCGTTTTTATATTATACGGCTTCAGTTTCCAAACGATCGCCTTTTTCGTTTTCTGCGCCGTATTGCTGCTCATCAGCTTCATCGATCTGCAGCATAAAATCATACCGGATATCCTTTCCGTCCCCGGCGCCCTGTTGGGTCTGGTGCTTGCCGTTTTCAAGATTATTCCGCAGGTCACCTGGTTGGATTCCCTGATCGGCATGGCCGGCGGAGCCGGTTTTTTTTTACTGGTGGCTTTTTTGTTCAAATGGCTGCGAAAAATAGACGGTATGGGCATGGGAGATGTAAAACTGCTGGCCATGATCGGCGCCTGGATGGGGTGGCGGCCCTTGCTTTTTGTCGTTTTAATCGCCTCTTTGAGCGGCACCTTGATCGGCGGCGGGACTCTTTTGTTGAGCCGCAAAAAAATGGATGAGAAGATTCCTTTTGGCCCCTTTTTGGTGATCGGCGCGCTGGGGTATTTCTTTTTCTCGCAAAGCATTTTAGCTTTTTGGTATGGTTTGTTTGCGGGTTATTGAAAAAGAGCGGGTGAGACAGGGTGAACAGGGTTAGGATTCATAATAAATAAAAAGAACCTTGTCCGTTCCGTTACAGATCCTTGGTTGCATTTTCGTGAACGAATATGAGGCGATTCATTGCGACGGCCCCTTTACAGCCTGCGCACCGGGGTTTTGGTGCAAATTGTCTTTTTGATCATCGCGGCCATGATGTTGATGAATATCGCGATGGTGATGTTTTCCGAGCGTGACTTGATCAAAGCCAAGATCCAGTCCGGCCGGTTGTGTGTCCTTGCCTTGGAACAGTATCTCGGGCCGCATCTGCAAGAAGAACGGGTCGATTTGAATTCGGATACCCTGTTCCAGACAACGATCGCCCGGTTGCTTGAGACCGGCGGTTTTCGCAAGGCTTTGGTTTTGGACAAAAACGGGAAGGTTTTTTTCGGCGGCGAGGACCAGAATCCATTGGCTTCCTTTGCATTGACCCAGGCCCGGGAGTCTTTGGTAAGGGAAACCTGGCTCATGGAGTTTTGGGGTTCCACCTGGGGGGTCATCTGGTTGAGTCGTGAATCCCTGCAGATTTCCGCGCCGATCTTTTGGCAAGGCCGGATGGCCGGCGCCGTCAGCCTCAATGGTCCCCTGGTCCCTATTTATCAAACCATCCGGCAAACGGAAAAAGTTTTCATCCTTTATATTTTATTTTATTCCGTCATTCTGAGTTTTGTCGGTTTTTTGTTGCTTTCACGCTCGGTGGTCAGGCCGATCGACCGTTTGCTGAAGATGACGAATGCTTATGAAGCCGGCGGTCCCCCCCTTTTTTTGCCGGAAATGACCGAACACAATGAAATCGGGCAATTGACCGCTTCGCTCAACAACATGTTGCAGCGTTTGGATCAGAATAAGAAAGAGCTGCAGACGTACATTCTTTCTCTGGAAAAGGCCAATGAAAAGTTGCAAAAAGCTCAAGCTGACCTGATCCGCTCGGAAAAACTGGCTTCAGTCGGCCGGTTGGCGGCCGGCATTGCTCATGAAATCGGCAACCCGATCGGCATTGTTTTGGGATATGTGGAATTGCTCGCCAAAGGCGATATTGCCGAAGAGGAAAAAAAGGATTTTTTGCAGCGGATCGAACACGAAATCACGCGGATCAGTCAAACCATCCGCCAACTTCTTGATTTTTCAAGGCCGGCCGGCAGCCTGAAACAGGACATCCATCTGCACGACATTATCCGGGCCACGGTGGAAATGCTGGCCCCGCAACCTTTGGCAGCCGGGGTTCAATTCGATCTGCGTTTGACCACCCTGCAGGATAGGGTCCTGGCCGATCCGAATCAGTTGCAACAGGTTTGCCTGAATATCATTTTAAATGCGGCTGATGCCCTGAACCGGCAGGAAGCGTTTTATAAAACCGGCCTGGCGGCGAGCGGCACATTCCGGAAAAAACTGATGATCACGAGCGGGCATCGCCTGGATCAGGTCGTTTTGGAGTTCAGCGATAATGGCCCGGGCGTACCGGACGCGCATCTCACCCAGATTTTCGATCCTTTTTACACCACCAAGGAGCCCGGCCAAGGCACCGGACTCGGGTTGGCGGTCTGCCATCAGATCATCACCGGACTGGGCGGCGCGATTTGGGCCGAAAACAATCAAGCCGGGGAAGGCCTGTCGATTTTCATCGCCTTGCCCGTATCTGTTCCCGACGCGAACTGCGATGGTGCGGCAAGCTGAGGATCGTGGGGAGCCTAGGAGAGGATTCACCACCAAGGACGTAATTTCAGCAGATTTTGAAATTACTCCAGTGGCGCCAAGTCACTAAGTTATTTTATATATTTCTTTAACTTCGTGCCTTTGAGCCTTTGTGGTGAAAAATCTCGGCAACGCATTTATTAAAAGACAGGAAATCGGAATGACAGAACCCAAAGCCGTACTCATCATCGACGATGAAAAAAACATGCAGCATTTACTGCAAGTCATGCTGGAAAAATCGGGTTACCGGGCGGCGACCGCCGCGGACGGGGTTGAAGGGTTGGAGCTGCTCGGCGCGAGTCGTTTTGATTTCATTCTTTGCGACATAAAAATGCCCCGGATGGACGGACTTTCATTTTTAAAACAAGCTCACGATCGATTCCCGGAAAAAACCGTCATCATGATGTCGGCTTATGGGACCATCGACACGGCCCTGGAAGCCATGAAACTGGGAGCCTACGATTACATCTCCAAACCGTTTAAATCGGATGAAGTGCTGCTGACTCTTAAAAAGGCCGAAGAGCGCGAAAGACTCAAAGCGGAGAACCTGCGCCTGAAGGACGAGATCAACCGGATTCGGGAGAAGTATTCTTTTGAAGGAATCATCACCAAAAGCGCCGACATGCTGAAAGTTTTGGATTTGGTGCGGATCGTGGCCGAGCATT
>RPPU01000415.1 GCA_003819975.1 Desulfobacteraceae bacterium | reverse complement strand
TCTTTTTCAGCCAGGGCGATGCAACGGTTCAAGGCTTCCCTCGATTTTTCATACTTGTTCTCGGTGATGGAAATCTGCCCCATAAATAAATAGGCCCCGGCGATCTCATGGTCCAACAGCAATCTTTCCCCGTTAACCACCGATTGGGTCGCTTGATAAGCCTGTTTTAGGTCGCCCTTTTTTTGAAAAATCCGCCCCAAAATTAAGGTCATGCGCTGCTGATCATCGGGAAGCAATCGCTCCGCCAGGCCTTTTTTCAATAACTCTTCCGATTTTTTCGATTCCCCTTCCTCAAAATAGCTTTCCGCCATCTTCAGCACATATTTGCTTTTTAACTCCGGCGTCAGATCCGCTGTTTTCACTTTCTGGAAAACGGCCAGCGCTTGCCGATATTGTCGATTTTCATGATAAGCTTGAGCAAGCATCAACAATACGCCCGAATTGGCCGCCACCGGTATTTGCCCTTCGCGGGACCGATAAAACCCAACCAATTCCTCATATTGTCCGGCTTGGAAAAGCCGCTTAAATTCTTCTTCCAGAGCCGCCGCATAAAGAGCCGCGGCCTCCTTTTTTAGATCGCCGGGCGTGGTCAGTTGGGTCATCAACTTTTCCAGGGTCTGCAACGCCGCGGCATATTGGCGTTCGTCATATTGCTTGCGGGCCATTTTCAACATGGCGATATCGTGGATCGGCTTGGGCACATTGTCTCCGACCACTTCCTGAAAGCCGCTGACCCCCGAAGCGGCGCCGGCCAGACGAATACGCGCGATCGCGGCGCCTTCGCTCTGCGGATAATAATCGACGGCCAATTGATAAAACTTGCCGGCCTCCTCATTGCGCTCTTGTTGAAAAAACGTATCGCCGATATGCGCCAGCAGAAGGTCGCCCGGTTCCGGTTGGCGGCCCAGGTTCAAAGCCCGGAAATAATATTCCCGCGCCCCGTCATATTCCTTCAAATAGAATAAATTCTTGGCGTGTAGAAAAAGATATTCAGGGTATTGCAAATAAAACCGACGGTCATTTTCTTCAATCTCCTTCAAGCGCCGCTCCGCTTCATCATAGACCGCTTCACTGTGAAAATACTCCGCTATCCCGTAGCGGGCTTCGTTGGCAAACGAGGATTTCGGGAAATGTTCCAAAACATATTTAAAATCGGCAATGGCCTTTTCCGGTTGTTTGATTTGCAGTTGGACTTTGCCGCGCGTCAGGTAGGCCGCCTGAATATGCTCGCCTTTGGGAAAATTGGCGATAATAATGCTGAGATTCCCCAAGGCATTGTAGTAATCGCCCGTAAAAGCATAGGTTTGGGCGATCTTCAGAAGGGCATAAGGCACCTCCGGCGAGTTTTCGAAACGGGTCGCCGCCTCCTGGTAAGCGCGGATCACCTGGGGCATGATCTCCTTACGGCCGCTCTTCATCAGCGCCAATAAAAAATCGCCCTGCAAAAAGGCCAATGATTCGTTTAGGGCCGATTGAGGAAAGGTCTCCAAATAGCGCGCGATTAAGCCCACGCCTTTTTCATAATCCTTGATCTCCCAAGCCTCCTGGATGCGGCCGAATAAAAAAGCTTCATCGCCGTTTAACTTTTTGATCAGATCGTCTCGGGAGAAAACACCGGGCCGGCCGGTTTCAATCAGCGGTTCGATTTTGAGATCGGCATAGGCGGATGCCGGTTTCGCCCCGGGATCTTTCGGCGCCGGGCCGGACGGTTCCGGACCCTGAACCGGGATGAGCGGGTTTATCATCGCCGGTTTTTCATCAGGCTCCGCCGGTAAAGGATTGTCCGCCGCGGTAGTCTGCTTCCCATCCTGCGGGCCGGGGACTGCGCTCGTACCGCTGCCGGCGGTTGCGGTTTTGAGATCCGCGACCGGGGAAACCCCGGATAGCGAGTTTGCTAGCGCGATGACCGGACCCGCCGCCGGTTGCTCCGGGTTTGGGGCTGAAAAAGCGAAATCCAATTCCTTGGCTTGAATCTCGAACGGCCGGTCAATCAAATCCAGAATCAGCTTTTTGTCGGTTGCTTCCCAAACCAGATTGATCCGGGGCGAGGCCTCCTCCAATTGAATCGTCAGATCCGTCTTCTGTTTCCGGTCCTGCAACTGGACTTCTTTGACCCGACGGAAAGGACCGAATTTCTTTCCGGCCTGCGGGGTCGCCAGGGCCTCGAGAAACCAATGGATCTGCTTGTTATCGCGATATTGAATTTCCCACAAAGGGCTGCGGTCGCAATCCAGCACGATCCGCGTATATTCCTCCTGAATGCCGAAACGGACCCTTTGCAGGCTGACGCGGTCTTTGCTTTTTTTGATTGCGCCGGCAGGCGCGTCATTAATTTCCAAATAAAAAACCTTTTGCTTCGGCGCCCAGGAAACCTGAATGCCGGCGGGTGCGCCGGCAAGTTTTATCAATAATTTGAGATCTGCCGCGGCGGCGCCCGCTTCTGTCTGCAACCAGGGCGTCAACGCCGTAATTTTTTGCGCGACCAGGTTGGATTTTTGAGTGTCATAGAACGTCAAGACCAGATCTTCGGAGCGCAGCTCCAAACCATATCGCGGGGGGCCTTCCAATAAAAAAACCATTCTCCGCCCGCCGGTCGCAAGCCCCGCGGTCTTCAGATCAATTGCCCGGTTGGCGGCTCCGGCCGCCAGGGTCAACCCTAGGCTCACTAGGCAGCAAAGCATTTTTCGCAGCCATCTGGTCCGAATCTTCTCTTTCATCTCTATTTTGCCTTTGTTTCTTTACCGGATTCCAACAGTTTGATGATCCTTTCCTGGTTCTTCAATATCTGCAGATTGGTTTCCACCATGTAGCGGCTCGCCACTGCGATCTGCCGCAAATAGTCCTTGGACGGATCATTCGAATAAACCTTAACGCCCTCTTCTCCTTCAGCCTTAAGCGCCTCATAGAATTCCTTGGTCAGTTTCAGGTAGACCCCTTCGGGCAACTGATAGGGAGGGCTGACCGCCAGCAGCGGGCCTTTCAGTTCACCTAGGAAAACGCCAAGCGACAAAGCGCCTAGGATGACCATTAATAGGATGGTTCCTGATCTTTTCATTGCTTTTCCACGCTCCCGTTGAAATAGGGATCATTCTATCCCGCTTCTAATTAAGCACATCCTATGCCACTGGCGAACTATTTTCACCGGCGCCCCTTCAAAGACCTTTCCAAGGCAAATCTGCCTGAAATGATTGGGTAAATTATTTTCCGCGTTCGCCGTTCCGCAAATATAAGGAGTCACTTTTTTGACGGATGCCCTTGATTCGGGATCTCTAAAAATCGCCTTTTAAGAAGATTCCTATTCATATTTGGCCGATTCTTGAGGGTCTCTTAGTCTAAAAAAGAATTTATAGAGATCCCCCGATTGGCATTTGAATTGCTTGAAACAAACTCTGGAACCCCGGGCTATGATCCGAAAAAAATAAGGCGGACAAATCCATGGAGCAAATAGAATATCTTTCCGAAAAGCTTTCCAATTTTACGCAGATGAAAATCTTGGCTGAAACCCAGGTCCGGGCTTTGACAAACGGCGACGATCTGGATCGTTTCTTTGACCTTCTGAAGCAAAGGGAGCTTTTACGCGCTCAAAGCACGGCTCATGATCGCAAGATAAAACGTTTGCGGGAAAAGGGCCGGAGCGCAACCCCCGATCAAACCTTGACCGCATTGCAATACCAAATCGAACAGGCTATTCTGGCCACCCTGAAGCTCGACCAACAGATTGAAGAATTAATCGGCCGCCGCCGCGAAAAATTGCTGGTCGACATTAAAGAGTTGCGCCAGGGCCATAAAGCCCTTAAGGGCTATGGCGGCAAAACCGCTCTCAACCACTATCATATCGATAAACACGGTTGACCCCCGGGGTAAATTTATTCCCCGCGCAAGGGCAGGAAATAATGTGTACGTTACCGAATATTTCTCGCCGCAGGCGAGCAAAAAATTACCCCCGGCTGACCCGAGATGTTGCTTTCCTAATGCCGCCGAATGTGCTAAAGGTTAAAAAAAATCGGTTCAAATCCTTCGTTTTAAAAGGGCCTTTTAAAATCATGCTCCCGATCCGCGACACGCTCCGTTCACAAAATCATCCGGTCGTCAATTGGACGCTGATCGGCTTGAATGTCCTGGTTTTTTTGATCGAACTGCTTCAAGGCCGGCACCTGGAACCGTTTATCTATACGTATGGGCTTGTACCGGCCCGCTATTCCCTACCGGAGATCGCGATCCATTTCACTTTCGGCCAACAACTCCTGGCCCTTTTCTCCTTTATGTTTTTGCACGGCGGGTTCTGGCATCTCATAGGGAACATGTGGTCTTTATATATCTTCGGCGATAATGTCGAAGATCGTTTGGGCCATTTCCGTTATCTTCTGTTTTACCTTTTATGCGGTTGGGGCTCCGGCCTGGCCCACCTCGTGCTGAACTGGCAGTCCGCAATGCCGACCATCGGAGCCAGCGGCGCCATCGCCGGCATCATGGGCGGCTATTTTATCCTGTATCCCAAATCCAAAATTCTCACTTTGATCCCTATTTTTATTATTCCGTTTTTTTTCGAAATCCCGGCCTTTGTTTTTTTGGGGCTTTGGTTCCTGATGCAATTTATCAGTGCGGCCGGCGCCACGGCCCACTCCTCCGGTATT
>RPPU01000414.1 GCA_003819975.1 Desulfobacteraceae bacterium | reverse complement strand
GGGCGGCGACCGCTCCTTGCTCAACGGTCATGCTTATCAGAAGATGCTGGACTCCGGCAAGGTCAAACGCGTGGTGGTCTGGATCAACTTGAACGACCCGGTGCCGGGCTTGACAAGCCTGGATCAGACCAAGTTGTCCGAACGCAGCAGTGACGCGGCCGAACACTTGGCCGGGAAGATCGCCGGCGACCTGGCCGCCGGCGACTCGCGGGTCGAGTATCGGTTCATGTGGGGCAACGACTACCGCAACCCCAAGCAGACGCCCGGATTGCCCGATAAACTCGAAGCCACCATCGCCGCCCATTATCTGGAATCCTCCTATTATCCCGGCATGGCCAATGAATTGGGCGTGCGTTACACGCTGCCGAAAAGAGTGCTGGAATAAAAAACAGAAGTCAGAGCCCGAAATTATTAACGGTCTTATAATAGTGTTCACGGATAAATGCGGCTTCAGGATTTCTTTTTCAAACGACAACTAACGACTTCCGGGCTCCAACAGCTAGGGCAGGAGCCCTCGCGTAGCAAGCGCCTTTGCGGTCAAATTTGTTCGGAGCCCATTAAGGTGATCAGGGTCATTAAAATATACCGGCGTTGCGCTTGCTGAACTTACGATAATGTTTGCGGCTATAAGAGAGTTGCCATTTGAAAAAGAAATCCTGAAGCCGCATTTATGGTAAAAATAGAGAATATTATAATGAGACGATTAATAAGAAGAACTGCGAAAAAACGATACGCAACTTACAAAATCTGCCGCCAAGGAGCAAATTCTTTTCAATGAACGAATCAAAATCTCCCCTGTCTCCTCTTTGGCAAAGAGAGGAACTTTCAGATCTTGTTCGTTCATGGAAAAAAAGGATAAGCCCTTTTATGGTTTTTATAAGGAAAACCGAAATTGCTTTTGTTACCGTTTTAAGGAACCGCAATTTTATCCTAAATTCCTCCCTTTGCCAAAGGGAGGCCGGGAGGGATTTGGCTCGATAAACAGAAGGAGCCCTATGCGAAAGAATATATGTGACAAACGTTACCCGATTTTCTTAACCCTCTTTTTTCTTATTTTCTTGACCTTCATGCCCTACTCTCTCTTCGCCGACGAACCCTCGCCCGAGGCCCGCCAACTTCTGGCCGAGGGCCAATCCCTCATGGAAAGCGCATCCAGCGACGTGAGTTTTCAACTCGCCCTGCGCAAGTTCGAACAAGCAGCCGAACGGGCCCCGCAATGGGCCGAAGCCCACTACTACATCGGCGTGGCCCGCAACGCCCTGGGCGATTTCAGGTCGGCCGTTCAATCCCTCAACCGCTATCTGGCCCTGGCGCCCGAAGCCGCGGACGCCGAAACCGTGCGGGATTTGATCCGCCAAATCGAGGCCAAAGAACAAAGTGCATCCGGCCCGGTCCCGGGCGGAGCCACGGCGACCGCCGCGGCCGCCAGCCCGGCCGTTTTGGGCAACGAAGCCCTGCACCGGCAGCAGTACGACAAAGCCGTGGGCCATTATCTTAAAGCCCTGGAACAGGACCCGGCCGACTTCCGCTCCGTTTACAACCTGGGAGTCTGCTACCTTAATCTCAATAAGACACCCCTGGCGATCGAAATGTTTCAAAAGGCCGTCCGGATCAACCCGGCTTATCATCTGGCCCTGAACGATCTCGGCATTCAATACGCCAAACTCGGCCGCTTTCCGGAAGCGCTCGACGCCTATGCCAAAGCCCAGACCGCCAAACCGGACTATGCGCCTGCCTATCATAACGCCGGGTTGGTCTATACCCAACAAGGCAAACATGCCGAAGCCATTCCCCTTTACCGTAAAGCCGTGGCCGCGGACCCGCGCTATGTCGAGGCCTTGAACAATCTCGGCGCTTCCTACAGCTCGCTGAAACAATATGATGAAGCCATGC
The DNA here is from genome assembly GCA_003819975.1 of Desulfobacteraceae bacterium. The sequence goes on along the minus strand of RPPU01000414.1, from coordinate 2,751 downwards.
GCTATTTCCGCGAAGCTTTGAAAATCGACCCGGACTATGTCTTTGCGAACCAGGGTTTGGGAGACGACCTGGTGAAAACCAACCGCTTTCAGGAAGCCATTCCTTATCTTGAAAAAGCCCTGAAGAAGAACCCCAAATACGCCCTTTCCTGTTTTACCTTGGGCCTGGCCCATCTGGGATTAAAACACTACGAGCAGGCCGTGACCTGGTATCGCAAGGCCGTTGAACTCAATCCGAATTACGGTGACGCCTACTACAACCTCGGCGTCGCCTATGTCGAATGGGGTCGGCCCGCAGAGGCGATCCTTCATTATCGGAAAGCCGCCGCCCTCAACCCAAATGACGTAAACGCGCTCAACAACCTGGGCTCGGTCTATATCACCCTGGAAAAATACAGTGAAGCCCGCGAAATATTGCAGAAAGCCCTGGCTGTCAATCCCAATTTCGACAAAGCCAATTACAATATGGGCTATGCCCTGGCTGCCCTGGGCCAGGTGCAGCAAGCAGTTCCCTATTACGAAAAAACCGTCCGGCTCAATCCCCAGTTTAGGGATGCGTTTTACGAACTCGGCCGCCTCAACATGGAGGCGGAGAAAACCGAACAAGCCATCCCCTACTATAAAAAAGCGCTTGCCGTTGACCCGCGTCACGCCGAATCGCTTCATAATTTGGGGATTTGCTATGAGAATCTGGGGCAGATAAAGGAAGCCATTGGCTATTATGAACAAGCCGCGAATCTGAGCGACGACCCGGCCGAGAGCTATTATGCCCTGGGTTTGGCCTGGGATATTCAGGGAGACCACAACAAAGCCAAATCCGCCTATGAAAAGGCGCTTACGGCTTATGACCGCAAAGTCAAAGCAGATCCGAACAACGCCGAACTGCTCAACCGCATGAGCGGCGCTTACTATTCCCTGGGCCGCTACCGCGACGCCATTAGCCTGCTGGAACGCTCGGTCAAGGCCAAACCGGATTATGCCGATTCCTACATAGGCCTGGGCGCTTGTTATATCGGACTCAAGCAGTTCGACCGCGCCAAAGAAGCCCTGTTCAAAGCCAAGGATCTGCATCGCAAACAAAAGAACGCCGCCGGCATACTGGAAGCGGACGGCTATCTGAAGCAAATCCCGTAACAGCTCAGGTAGATAGACTTTAGCTGTTTAGACTGCAGAAAAAACGGTCTATAGCCTAAACAGCTGATCTTTAACTGTGAACCATGAAGCGCATATAGATTGCAGATTTGAATCTTATAATCTGAAAACCCTACAAATCTTATAAATTTTGAATCTGATAATCTGATAAATTTGACAATCTTAGATCAATTTTTCCTAATTAAATTCGACTTATTCTAAATAATCATAAATTACTTGCCGTAACCTCATCTTGACGTATGATCTTGCATCCGAGAACCTTAGAATCTTTTAATAATTTCAAATAAACTATACATTGAAGAATCACCTGCTGTGTTTTCTTACTGCGGTAAAAACACCCGTTAGCTTTTATTGTCCCGTAAAAAGCAGGCATGAATTTCAAGAAATGTAAATATATATTGTCATTTTCTTTATTTAATGTTATATTTTTACATAATTGTAATCTTATATTGACAATAACCCCGAAAAGAAGGGCATAACCACATGAACTTTGACGGATCCATTATTAAAAAAAAGGCTAAGGAAAACGGATATTCGGTCACGGCACTGGCCGAAAAATTACACATTGCACGGCAGGCGGTAAATACCTGGATGGACGGCCGCGTGCCGCGCGGCAAACACTTGGTTGACCTTTGCGCTTTGCTCGGACTGCGGCCCGCTGATTTCTTTAAGGCCGAAACAAAAGCGCCCGTCACCGCACCGTTGCACCGCGCTATGAAAAAGAAGACTTTAACGCCGGAAATGACCGAAGCGTCGCTGGCAACGGCAAACGAGTATTTGAATATTTTCAGGCAGGCGCCCGCGTCAGCCATGGTTCAGGTCGTTCGGGTGCAGGAACGCAGCGTCGTAGCCGCAAAGCAGACGGCTCTGCGGCTCAGAAAAATATCCGGCATCCGGGATGACAAGCCCATGAGTTACGAGGGGGCTTTCAAGCTGCTGGACGCTTTGAATGTTTTCGTCGTGCTGCGCCCGTTTCCCAAAGAAATCACCAGGGACTCGTATGCTTTTTATTCCCGCATCGCCGATCAAAGGGTCGTATTCGTCAATATCGACATCAATGTGCTGGATCTGATATTCCAGCTTCTGCATGAAACGGTCCATGCCGTTCGGGACGAATCACCCGAAGACATTAAGACTGAAGCCGAGGAATCTTTCTGCGACAAGGTGGCGATGTTTACTCAATTTCCGGATTTCTACGTCAAAACAATCGCCACGGCGATCTCGGGCTGCAAGCCTGCGCAGGCCGTGAATCTGCTCAAAAAATTTTCCGGCGATAACGGCCATTCCCTATATGGGCTGTATTATCGTCTGCGTGAGGAAGGTCTTTTTCCCGAAACGCTTTCAATCGGCGGCGCCGCCGCGAACCTGAATAAGGAGTTTCCCTCCCTCAGGGATATCCTTTATCGGGAACCCGATCCTTACAGGTTCGTCAAGGTACTTTTCGAACTTTCGCCCCATTTCATGAAACTGGTCAAAGCCAATATCCCCGGAGTGTCCGTCCGCAAAGTCGGCGAATGGTTGGGATTGGATTCGACCCTGGATATCAAAACGGTCATCGACGAAATCAATCGCCGCGACGATCCGGCCTAAGGAGCGGATG
>RPPU01000413.1 GCA_003819975.1 Desulfobacteraceae bacterium | reverse complement strand
TATCGCACCATTGTCTGCAAAAAAGATTTACCCTTTGCACCTAATCAGATCCCAAACCCCTAAATTTTGTCGACTTCCAGAATAATGGGCATTTTGTCTTTAATTTCAAATAGTTATTAAGAACACACCTCAAGCCACTTATCAGATTTGGTTATTCTTGATACTCTGGTCCTGTTCTAAAAATGGTTTTAATAGAAAAAATTGGTTTGATCATTTAAATCAATGTGTTAAAGGGATCGATTGAAAGAAAAATAGTGACATTTTGAAAAGATCATTATATCTTAATTAAACTCATCATCTTCTTTTATAATGAGGATGTTCTTGAGAGAGTATATTTATCCGAATTTTGGAAATACGAAAAATAATACCTTTTATTAAGCACCCGAAATAAGGAGAAAACAATGGAACCTCTTCTACCGTTGATTTTCGCAATTGTCCTAGGTTTGATCGTTTTGGTCAGCACCGTGATGTGGATCTTGGTTGTTATAAAACTATTTAAAAACGGCGGAGCCCTCTTTGGAATTTTAGGTATTGTGACATGCGGCTTATTCGCCTTTATTTATGGCTGGGTTAAACATAAAGAATGGAAACTGACGAAAATAATGCTGGTTTGGACCGGATGTTATGTGATCTTTATTGTTCTGTATGTCATTCTGGGCGCAAGTGTTTTTATGATGTATAAAGGAAAAGCCGAGCAAATAAAAGCCACCACCCCTCAAGCGCAATCCACTCCCGCTACCCCCATCAATAAATCCATTAAAGTACCGATTGCGCGTCCGGAATCCACGGTCGCAACCCAACCCGGCACCACCCCCGGGACCACAACGACCGCGCCGGTTACCTCCGGCACGACGACAACAACTCCCCAACCCGCGGTGATGCCGATCCCGGAAAAGACCGGGACCACGGCTGCCGCAACCGCAAGCATACTCGTTGCCGGTAAAACGATCGATTATGACTTGGAACTGAAAAACCTTGAAAACCTGATCAAATTAAACGACAAAAATGCGGACAATTTCTATAACCGCGGCTTTATCTATCATCACAAAGGCGAGTTGCAATTGGCTGAAAAAGACTACACCAAGGCGATTGAACTGAATCCGAAACATGAAGACGCCTATTACAACCGCGGCCTGGTCAATGTAAAAAACGAAAATTTCGAGCAAGCCATCAAAGATTTCTCGGAAGCCATCAAACTCAGACCCAACGCCGCCGATGCCTATTGCAATCGCGGCAATGCCTATTTTCAGGCCGATAAAATCGAAATGGCTTTATTGGACTACAACGAAGCCGTAAAACTCAGCCCCGTGGACGCCGATCTTTATTACAACCAGGGTCTGGCTTTCTTAAAGCAGAAGAACCAGGATAAAGCCCAAAACGCTTTCCGGACCGCAGTCGGACTGGGCCATGTCTTGGCTAAAAAATATCTGGAATCGCCGACGAATTAGGCCCTATGCGTATTTATTTTTAAGAATGCGTTTGATCGAAGGCCGGAACCCGGGTATCCCAGTTCCGGCTTTTCTTTTATGCTCTTTTAGGCGCTTAGTTCCACAACATCGACATGGGGATTTCTAAAAATAAGCCTTTATGAATTTTTACAATCATAATATCGATCCGGTCATTTTCAGGGTGTGGCTCCTTGAATTCCGCTGGTACGGCCTGATGTACGGCATCGGTTTTTTGTGTTCCTATCTGCTGATTGCCCGTCAATTAAAAAAGCTGAACCTACCCACTACCCTTCTTTCCGATCTTTATTTTTACTTAATCCTCGGTTTGATTGTGGGCGCCCGCCTGGGTTATGTGTTCATCTATAACTTTTCCGATTACCTGCATGATCCCTTGGAAATTTTCATGATCCATCACGGCGGGCTTTCGTTTCACGGCGGGCTGGTCGGCACGGTTGCGGCGGCATTCTATTTTGTTAAAAGCAAAAAACAAGATTTCCGGTTCTGGTCGGACTTGTTGGTCCCCACCGCGCCGATCGGTATCGCGCTGGTGCGGGTCGGTAATTTCATCAACGGTGAACTCTACGGCCGGACCGCCCAAGTACCGTGGGCTGTTATTTTCCCGGGAGAAAAAGAACCCCGCCATCCTTCCCAGTTATATGAAGCCTTGGGTGAAGGTCTTTTTCTTTTTCTATTTTTGTGGTTTATAAAGGGCCGGATCAAAACCAAAGGCGGATTGCTCCCGATTTTTTTGATGGCCTACGGAACAATCCGTTTCGGGCTCGAATTTTTCAGGGAACCGGACCTGCAACTGGGCTATTTTTTTTCCTGGGTCACCATGGGCCAGATCCTCTGCACAATCATGATCCTGGCCGGCTTGGGGTTGTTCTGGTGTCTAAAAAGCAAGGGTCCAAGGGGTCACGGGATCAAGGGGTCGAGGGTGTAAGAAAAGGATGAAGGATCAAGGATGAAAAAAGATTGTGCAACTCAAAGCTTCTAATGCCGATTTCTGTTACTCCTTGATTTTTTTTAAAAAACAGTCAAATTCATAATAAACTCAGCAAAAACGTTCTTTATCAAACCATGGAGATGGGCTGGTTGCTTACCATTGCCGACATAACGAATTTTGATATTTTTTTTATTCACTTGGGGAATGCTTGCGAAGCGCGGCCAACACATTTAAATACAATAGAAAAATTTATTCAAAACCCCGGAACCCTCGGCTCCTTGTCTTTTCCTTTGCGCCTTAGCGGCTTTGCGCGAGGGCTCCTGCCCTTGCTGCGCGAGAATTTCCCGCTCTCTCCGGGCAGGCGCAAGGCCTGCCCCTACAGGAGGGCGAACAATGTAGAGACATAAAATCGTCTCTACGGAGCCGTTCGCCACTACCCCCTTGATCCCTCGATCCCCTGGTCCCTGTTTTTTTACCCTTGGACCCTTGACTCCTCGAACCCTTGAACCCTTCTCTCCAGATCCCTTGAACCCTTCTCTTCTACCATCCCCACTCGCCCTGATACTGTACTTTTCCCGAGCCTTCGACAATTTTTCCGATCGGATAACGCTCGCAATCAAAACCCCGCAAATGGGTCACAATGTTGTCGACAATATCCGGCGCGCACACCATCGTCATGCCGACTCCCAAATTAAACGTGCGCGCCATGTCCGCATCCGGCACCTGGCCCTGCTCGCGGATAAATTTGAAGACCGGCGGAATTTTGATCCGGTTGCGTTCGATCACGGCATCCTTGGAATCCGGCAAAATACGGTTCAGATTGCCTTCAATGCCGCCGCCCGTGATATGGGCCAACCCTTTCAACCCCGGCAGACGAAAAAGGTCACTGAACTCCCGGCTATAACATTTATGGGGGCGCATAATCGCATCCAGAAATGATTCGCCCTCGATCTTGGCTTTCAAAAGAGCCGGTTTTTCTTTGAGCAAAGCCCGCACCAATGAATATCCATTGGTGTGCAAACCATTGGAAATCACGGCCAGGACCAGGTCGTTCTTGGCGATTTTGGAGCCGTCGATGATCCGGTCTTTTTCCACCACGCCCACGATGTTGGCGCTGAGGATATAAAGCCCCGCATCCACTACTCCGGGCTGCTCCGAGGTTTCTCCGCCCACCAGCACGCAGCCCTGGGCACGGCAAGCTGACGCCATGGCGTCCACCAGACCGCGCACCACTTCAGACTCGATCTTGCCGCAAATAATGCAATCCATCACATACAAAGGTTCTGCTCCCATGACAATGATGTCGTTGATCAAGTGGTGGATCAGATCATAGGCAATGGAAACCGCGCGGTTGTATTGAAAAGCCAGTTTCTGCTTGGAACCCGGTTCCTCGGTTTTGAGCACCAGCACCGGGTTCTTGATTTTGCTGAAACCGCCTTCCACCAGGCTGGCGAACGCGCCGAAACGGTTCAGCACCCGGGGGTCATTTTCGGAAAGACTTTTGGCCATCTCTTTCTTAGTCGCATCCGCGACGTCGATATTCACGCCGGCCTTGGTATAAGTCCAATTTTGAGACATGTTATTTTCTCCTTCACAACTTTAAAACAATCGCATCCGAAACTTCCGGATATAAATTTGCTTGTTTCATTTGCTTTCTGCGATTCTTTATCCCGAAAAGGGTCCAGATACGGCAGGTTGGAACTTTGGTGCTGATTATAAAAGAAATCCGCATAGAATGCAACCCCTAAAACTTATTAATTTTACCGCTATTTCAGCCGGTTACAAAATAAATTCGGATTAAAACTTAATTCACGCATTGAAAAACTAATACTTTATCATTGGATTAAAATATGATATGAAGTTTCATATTCATTCTTAGGAGGATAACTTAAAAATGTTATTTTCAGAAAGAGAATGAGTCCATTTATGACCTTTTTTAATAGCCGCAGGGTCTATCTTTTGATTTTTGAGTTATCCTGTAATCCAAATAACGTTCCGGGTCGATAGATAGAGGGGGGACTTCACATCCAGTATTGCACATTAAAAATTTCGTTGCCGGTCTAACACTATGTTGAACGAAAAAGAAAAGATCGAATTGATCACCCAAATCAGCCTGGATCTCAACGAAAGCAAGGATGTGGACCTGCTCCTGGAACGGATTCTCACTAATGTCCGCAAATTTTTCAATGCCGATGCCGGCTCCATTTATTTAAAAAACGGACAAGACCTCCGGTTCAGCCATACCCAGAAC
>RPPU01000412.1 GCA_003819975.1 Desulfobacteraceae bacterium | reverse complement strand
GGCCATCGGCAGTGCATTTGCGAATCCCCGCAAAACGGATTCGAGGATAGCCGCATTCCAAGGATCGCCATATAGTGTTTTAACGTCCTCCTCAATATTCGTAAGGTCAGTTGGGTTTGGCCTATCGGTCGTCTCCAGCATACCACATTCAAGTACTGGCTGGGAACCATCGAGTGTAGGTCCAACACTCATGATTCCTTTAACCCTATCAAATTCGATCCGCGCTTGGATGGCAAGAATATGACGTTTGATCTCCCCGCTGTTAGGTGCTTTCCACAAAAGCAATCCGGCCCCAAAAATAACCTCATATTGTTCGCCGAGTTTCTCCTGCCGTTGATAGATATTAAAAAGTTGATTATAGGATTTCTGGACTTTTTGTAGTTCGCGGTCCGCGTTCGCCCATGGTTTCCACTTTGTTTCCAAATAATTAATCCAAATATCAAGCAATTCGGGATAATCATTCATCGATACCAAAGCATTTGGATCCGAATTTTCAGAATCATCTTGAAGTACGGAGAGTGGAATTTGTTCAAAAAAACCCGGCTCGTCTATCGAAGAATCCATGAACTCCTCTTCTTTGATCCATGGTTCAAGTTCATCAGGGAGTTCAGGTGGACTTTTGAGGATAGGTTTACGAATTTCGATCCAAAGATCTGGATGTTGATCATACGACGACGACAATGGATCGATCAGGTGCCAAAATGCACAACGACAAAACTTATTGCGCGGAAGATCCTGCAACCAGTATACTTGATCGTACGTTACGACATTGCGGACTTGGATTGAGCGTAAAGCGCAAAGCTCCTTGAGATACGTGAACAATCTGACAGCCTTGTCACGCTCAGGTGATAATTCGGAATTTTGCTCCTTATTATCCTTATTCAAATACCTCCTCCATGAGGACGACATCCTTGGATGGTTTTCAGATAGAAAACTTGACGAAAGACTTGCAAAAAACAACAATACTGGTCGAACGCTGAAAAAACTTCAAAGAAACTCTCCGACCCCTTTCTTTAATACTTTCTCAATGTTTTCACTTGAAAGGATTTGAGCATCAGCTCTATCAAACCCGAACTCTTTTTTGCTCAAAACGGATTTTTCGAAATGCTTTGGCAAAAGCCCCGAATCCTTGCGGACAATTCTGCTGTACTTGAGCAGCCCTCAAATGAGGCGCCACCAGATGAGCGCATTCTTTATTCCACCGATCATATTCCAGAGTTGGAGACGGCTTCACAAACAGATTTTCCAGCGTCATCTTAGGGTTTGAATCACGCTCCGGCTTGTATGGTAATACCGGGCAAGGCTTAAGATGAAACACATGCCGATTGACGTTTCCAATATCCCCTAAGATCCAGGCTTCGATCTCCTGGATCGCCAGGCCATAAACCGATGGGAACCCCCGCGTTTTCCGCAATATCTCCCGTATCTCTCTTTGGATCCTCTCGGTCCCGCGCGAATCATGTATGATCACAATCAAATGGCAGCCTATCCTTTCCCACTCTGATGGGATTTGATATAATTTTGTCAGAAGTTTTAAATTTTTTGGAATTTCTCCATATCCATGCGATGGATACGGAAAATGGAAGAGTGCGGTTCTGCGCCCGCCTGAAATCGGTATTGTTTTTATCAGTTGATCCAATAAGGAAGGCAATAGCACTTCATCAATGCTGCCTTCGGAAAGCAACCCGATGCGGATCATCGTGCTCCCCCGCCAAGCAAGTTTGAATACCAGAGATCACCCAGGGATCTGTTCAATCCATCCGCCGCCTGCAACACTTGACTCCGCTCGATCAAGGGAGAAACCCGCGGAACCGAATCGTGCCGTCCTTTCTCGAATATGTGGACCGACTCCGGTCGTTCGCCGAATTCGTTGAGAACATAGGGTGAATGGCTGGTCATAAAAACCTGAATCCGGTTCGGTTCCTTGCGATCCGCCAGCGATTTTAAATAATCCAGCACCTGGGAAATCAATTGCGGGTGAACCCCGTTTTCAGGCTCCTCCAGGGTAATGATCTTGGGTGGATTCGGAAAATATTTAAGGGAGTACACCGCCAATAAACGGAGAAAACCGTCACTGGCCTGCTCGGCCGGATACTCGATTAAGCTGTCCCCAATCCGTTCGCTGACGGTAAGATGGTGCCAGGCCCACCCCTGCTTACCGGTGCTCTTGACGGCTTCCACGCGAGGAAATATGCGTTGCAGCATCGCGAGCAACTCTTTTGCCTTTTCCGGCTCCTTACGATGAAGATAAGCCCAAAATCCGGGCAATTGCTCGCCGGACGGGCCCAAGCGCATGGCCAATCCCTGATGAGGTTTTCTGAGATCCTTGGGGTTCCAAAGCAGAAATGACTGAAACTGCTCAAGATAGTCACGGAACCTCAAGACGGATTTAAAGGCGCCGCCGTTTTCCTTCAAACCCTGCATGGCCGAACACGGCAACCGATACAAGCTTTCAGTACGATACTTATTGGCTTTTTCGTCCCAAATCCGGGTTTGGCGACCGGAACGATCAATTAAAAGGATCGACTTTTCACCCGGCGGTGTCATGTGCAGGATTTCTTTACCAACTCCGAAGTAACGCCTTGGTTGAAGTTCTACTTCGTATTCATAAACCGTCGGTTGCTCCCTAGCCGTGTTTTGTAAATGATATTCGGCGATCCATGACATGGTGCTCTGGGGATTCTTGCGATGAGATAAGTCTCGGTAATCCCAACCTTTTTCGTTCTTTAAATAATCGGTAACCGAAGGTCGCAAAAGCGCGGGCAACATCTCAATTGCTTGCAAAAGCGTGGATTTCCCGGATGAATTAGGGCCGACAAATAAATTGATCGTGTCGAATTCCAATGTCACGCCGTCCAAACTCTAGAAATTGCGGATCGTAAGCTTCTTGAGCATCTGAACACCTGTTTATTATTAAATAGTCTAAAGAATTCCTTAAGAAAATCGCGGAGGCAAATAAATTTACTTATAACAAGGTCGACATCGAAAGGCAAGTGGAAATAACATATTGTAATTATTAATTAAAAAACCACATTATTCGATTCATATTTTTTATGAACTGAACGGCAGCACCCCTTCGTTTTTCCCGAGCACTTTGCGCAGCACTTTGGCCATCTCCTGCATCATGATCGGCTTCATGATAAAGGCCTTGATGCCGAGCGCTTTGGCGTTTTCTTCGTTGACCTGCTCGCTGAAACCGGTACAAAGGATGATGGGAAGCTCGGGCCGGATCTTCAACATCTCCTTGGCCAGGCTTAAACCGGTCATGACCGGCATGGTCTGATCGGTGATCACGAGATCAAAGGCCTGCGCATGATCCCGAAATATTTCCAGGGCTTCCAGGCTGCTCGTTTTCAGCGTCACGACATAACCGAGCTTCTCCAATAAAAGCTTCAAAGCCTCGGCCACCGCACGCTCGTCTTCCACAAAAAGAATCCGTTCATGGCCTTTGGGCAGTTCCGTCACTACCGGCGCTCCGGGGTCCGGTTGGGTGGAAACACTGGCCAACAAAACATGAAAAGTCGTGCCTCGCCCCGGTTGACTTTCAACCAAAATGACTCCGCCGTGATTTTTGACAATACCGTGTACCACCGCCAACCCCAGACCGGTCCCCTCGCCCACTTTCTTGGTCGTGAAATAGGGGTCAAAAATACGATTGATAATAGTCGGTTCGATCCCATGGCCCGAATCGCTTACGCTCAATTGAAGATAATCTCCGGGATGAAGATCGGGGTAGAGATTTTGATTTTCCGAATCGATTTGCAAATCCCTTAAAGAAAGCTCCAGCATGCCGCCGGTTTCGCGCATGGCATGTACGGCATTGGCGCAAAGGTTGAGCAACACCTGGCTGATCTGGGTGGCATCGGCCATGACAATGTCGTTTCGGCTCAATATATTTTGTTGAATGCTGATGCTGCTCGGAATGGAAGAGCGCAAGAGCTTGAGCGACTCGCGCAACAGAAGTCCCAGCTTGAGGGGCCGGCGCTCCGCTTCCCTCTGGCGGCTGAAACTAAGGATTTGCAGCACCACATCCCGGGCCCGCAAACAGGCTTTGCGGATCTCTTCCAAATTATGATAGGTCGAACTGGTTTCCTGAATGTCCAACAAAGCCAGCTCTGTATTGCCTACGATAATGCCCAGGATATTGTTGAAATCGTGGGCAATGCCGCCGGCCAGGGTGCCGATCGCTTCCATCTTTTGGGCCTGGCGGAGTTGGACCTCAAGGTTTCGCATGATCGTGATGTCGGTAGCAATCCCCTGGATACCTACCGCACGGTCTCCCTCATAAACCGGGCGGCTGGAAGACCGCACCCATCGACTTTCGCCCATTTTAGTTTTCATCCGGTATTCGCTTGGTTCCATTTGGCCTGAAAGAATTTTGGCATATCGGATTTTATGCTTTGCCAAATCATCTTCATGGACAAATTTGGTGAAAGGTTGACCGATCAATTCAGAGGACTGATATCCAAGCGTCGTGATTACTGCGGGGCTTACATAAGTAAAACACCCCTTTTCATCGGTGCTATAAATGACCTCGTTAATGTTCTCTACCAATTCACGATATTTTTCTTCGCTTTGACGCAAGGCTTCCTGGGCCTGAAGCCGAGCAATAGCGCCGCCGACCTGGGCAGCCAAAGTTTCAAGAGT
>RPPU01000411.1 GCA_003819975.1 Desulfobacteraceae bacterium | reverse complement strand
TTCAGTTGTAAATCGCGGGCCGGAGCAAAATCACCCGCACGGACCAGGTTGTAAATGGAGACACAAGCCGCGGGCGCGATATTGGCCAAAGCCAAGACCCCGCCGCTGCAACCCAGGGTTAAGGCGCTGAAAAGGGCGCTGCCCATGCCGACCAGGACCTGAAAGTTTTTAGCCGCCTGGTTTAGATATTCCCCCAATTGAGCGACATTACCCGAACTGTCTTTAATGCCGGCGATGTTGGGGTGGCGGGAAAGTTCGGCCACGACTTCCGCCGGCAAATTGATGTGGGTGAACTTGGGGACATTATACAGCAGAACCGGAATGGAGACCCGGTCCGCAACGGTCGTATAATGCCTGACCAAAGCAGTCGATGTCATTTTATCGCCAAAATAGTGCGGAGTCACGATCAAGGCGGCGTGGGCGCCCTGGTCGGCGGCGGCATTTGTGAGTTCAATGGTTTCGCGGGTGGATTCGCAGCCGGTACCGGCAATAAGGGTCATGGTTTTGGGCGCGGTTTGCGCCACGGTTTTTACGGTCTGCAACTTCTCTGGGCGAGCGAGATAGGGATATTCGCCGTTGGAACCGAAAATAACAAAACCGGCCAATCCGGTTTTGCTCCATTTTTCCACATTAAGAGCAAGCCGGTCATAAGCCACTTCTTCTTTATAAAAAGGGGTTGGAATAGGCGGGAAAATACCGTTAAGATCTATTTTTTTCGACATTTTATTTCTCCTACAGGGTTATGAGAGAGTGGATCACGAAGATATTCTCTTTGTTCTGCGGGGCAGGCCCCGGTCGGCCGGGCATCATGATGAGGCCTATTTTAAGATGTTTGGATTTTGGTTAATTTAAAAGGGCTTTTTTTATCGCTTAAAAGATCCTGAATGGGGTGGGTAAATTTGACCCCGAGTCCTTCGGAAGAGATCCGCACAATTTCCCCGGTAATTTTCACCGGCCCCTTTTTATTAAAAAGAGCGAAGTTCATGGTCAGTTTTTGGCCGACATGAAAAGTGCCCTTGCTTTCAATTAACACACCTTCATTGCTGATATTTTGAATAAATCCTTTAAAGGCCCGGTCATTGGTGGCAAAGACTACATCCATGAAATAAGCTTCCCTGGAGGTCCCACGTTTGCCTTTTTTATATTTTTTTTCAATCTCTTTTAAAATGGTCAGGCGTTCTTCGGGTGGAATTTGCAAGATCAGTTCAATTAGCCGGGCCGTCACTTCCGAAATATTATGCTCATCGATTTGTCTGAACGAAGGCATCTGTTATAGGCCTCTGGACCCTAAGAGAGTTGCGCTTACCCGGCTCAAGGTCTTATGGAAAGCAGGTTCGGTTCCTCTACAATAAAAAAGACACAGCCATGTAATATATATTAGTTATATGAGAAAAATAATAATTTGTCAAATCAGCCGAAAATCAATGGGTTAAAAGTTGGTTGCATCCTGGCTCTATTGAGAATCAATAAAATGCTCCCAGAGGCGATTGAAATGGGTTTTAGGATCTGACAAATAGGCGGTCACATTTATATCAATGAAATCAAATGGATTTTGTCCGGCTTTTTGAGAAGACCATTGTTTAAACCAAGCGTTCCATTCGGTTTTGGGATCCAGGGCCTGATCCAGCAAGCCAAGATTAGCTAAATCAGGGTTTAGGTTCCAGGGCGGGTCCAGATGAAGCCCGGCGGTCGGGTCTGCCAAGGTCAACCAGTTTAAGCCGTTCACCCCTTGGCGGGCCAGAAGTGAACCGGATTCCATTAAAGCTTGCGGATCATAGGCGTGCCCAAGCAAAGTCCATCCAATCTCCAATTCAACGGATGTTTTAAAAATCCATTGACCCAGCAAACCTAAAAAAGCACCATGGAGAAATTCATGGGCAGGGGGTTCCAGGTCTTGCGGCCAAAAATCAAAACCAGTCAAGCAAATACCATGGACCTGATCAACCAAGGTTTTAATCGGATCCGGGTCCAGAAGCGCGGACCAATCTAGATTTAGAAAAGTTTGGGCTTGGTTGTTGCGCTCTTTTAGTTCGGCCAAAAATGCTTTGAGCAGCCAATCGGCTTGTTGGGCTTCGGGAGTACTCCATTCCAGAAAGCGGTCGAATAGGAACCAAGCGGTTACGGCCGGATGACCGCTCACGGCTCCGGCCAGTTCCCGAAAAAGAGCAATTCGTTTTTGAAGCAGTCCTGGGTCCTGCCACCAATCAAAGGGTAAAAGGTTACGCACTTTTCTATCCACAAAAACTTTAGGTGCGCTTATGGCCTTGACCGGCCGGACCAGAAAGGGGGCCACCCACTCCAGGCCGAGCAGGCGTTGGGCCGGAGCTATCAGGGCGATCGGCATTTTTGCTTCCGCAGCCCGGTCCAGAGCCCGGACCAAACCGTCCAGATAGCGCACTTTTTCTTTGACCGGTTTGAGCAAGGCTTCTTCGAGCACCGGTAGGTTCAGGCGCGTCAAGCCCAGGTCGCGGGATACTTTGGCGGCCTGACCCAGGCGTTCCGGATCGGGCGGCTCCAGGCCGGCGAGGCCGCGCAGCGGACAAATATAGGTTGCGGAAATGTCCATGCTATTCCAGAATCTTTAAAAACAGGATTTTATCGTCGCCCGGCGAATAAAAATCTTTAATGACGGCTTCTTGTTTATAGCCGCAATTTTTATAAAAGAGATGCGTCGGCTGGTACTGATCGCGGCCCGAGGTTTCCACATAAATTCGTTCACCGCCCAATTCTTTGATCTGCTTTTCCACGCGGGTCATGAGTTCTTTGCCCAGGCCCAGACCGCGTAAATCGTTTTGCACCGCAATCCAATAAACATCGTACCGATTGATGGTGCAGGGGATGGGGCCGAAACAGGCATAGCCCTGGAGCCGGCCATCGGCTTGGGCAAAAACAAAATAATAGCCGCTGGCCGGGCCTTTGGCCAAGCGTTCCTGAACCAATTCTTCGGCAATGTCGATTTCCGCGGGATGAAAAAAACCGGTCGATTCCACGATCCGACGAACTTCAGCCGGGTCAGTTTCCCGGGCTTGGTCGCGATAAGTGATTTGATGAAGATCCATCATTTATATATACACTCCATTCAGCAGGCTCTTTATAACATTATTAAAATTCAAATCAAAAAATCGCGCTTCATATCGGCAATGATTCTTTCCACAATGCGGGGCATGTCCAGGCCGGCTTGTTGGGCGGCGGCGAAAAAGCCGGCGTCGGGCGAAAGGCAGGGGTTGGCATTTATTTCCAGCACAAAAGGGTTGTTTTCTTTATCTACACGGAAATCCACGCGCGCATAGCCGTGTAAATCGAAAAGCTCCCAGCATTTTTTCGAAATCACGATCAGGTTTTCCAGCAGGGGTCGGTCCGCGGCCGGAAAATCAAAAGAGCGGGGGGTGTGGGTATATTCGAAAGAATGTTCTTCCCATTTGGCGCGATAATCGACCAGGCGGCGCTTGCCCTCGGGAAAATCCACAAAGCGAATCTCGGCCGGCGGCAGCACCTGGGGCCCGTCCGGTCCGGCCAACAGGCCCAAGTTGAATTCCCGGCCCTCGATATACTCTTCGGCAAAACACTCGCCGCCCAGTTTGCTTTGGCGTTGCGTCATAGCATGTTTGAGCTGAAGTGCGTTTTTTATGCAAACAACCGAATCTTCATTCAAGCCGACCGAGGCATGTTCCCAAAGGGATTTGACGATATAGGGTTCTCCGGAGAACTTCAGGTTTGCCCGCAAGTGGTCGGGCAAAAACCCCCGGGGTGCGGGGATGTTCCAGGCGGCAAAGAGTTGTTTGGTCAGAAATTTGTTGGTAGTGATATAGATTGCATCGGTGCGCGAGCCGGTATAGGGCCTGCGCAAAGAATCCAACAAGGCCGGGGCAAAATAAATTAGCCGGCCCTGCTGTTCGGTTGATTCGACCAGATTGAATACAAAAAGCGGGTTCAAGTCCTGAAGCTTTTTGATGCAAGCCTTAAGGTCCAGGGAAAAATCCATCTCAATCGGATTATAGCCCAACTCCGCCAAAGCTTCGGAAACAGCCTGGGTCTGGACCAGCACATCGGCATGGTCCGGATCGGCCCGATCATGGACCCAATCGTGCAGTACGGCCACTGTTTTTCCGGATGGCTTGCGGTTTTGAGAATGCAAGGTGTTGATCGGCCGAGACCTCGTTCCTTATTTTTTCTTGGCCGGCAAGCGTTTTTCAGCGGATTGCATGATGGTTTCGATCAGTTCTTTATAAGGGATGCCGACTTTTGTGCACAAAATAGGCAGATCCGAATGCTCCGGGTGAATGCCGGCCAGGGGATTGACTTCGATAAAATGGGGTTGCCCTTTTTCATCGGAACGCAGATCAATGCGGCCGGCGTCACGGCACCCCAGGGCGCGCCAGGAAGCGACCGCCACGTTCGCGGCCGCTTTGGCCATATCATCAGCAACCAAACGGTATTCCACCAGTTCTTCGCATTTTTCTTTATTCACATACGAATAGACATCCTGTTCGGCGTTTTTAAGCAGAACAACTTCCAGCACACCAATGGCTTTGGCGTCCTCACCCGTGCCCACAATACCCACGGTGAATTCGCGGCCCGGCAAAAACGTTTCGATCAAAACCGGTTGTTGGTAGGTGGTCAAAAGCATGCGGCAGACCGAAGTGAGTTC
>RPPU01000410.1 GCA_003819975.1 Desulfobacteraceae bacterium | reverse complement strand
TGATGCGCGGCGAACATGACGGCCTCCCAGACGGATCCCTCATTCAGTTCGCCGTCGCCTAAAAGCACATAGGTTTTATAATTCTTTTTATCGGTTTTCGCAGCCAAGGCCATGCCGGCCCCTATGGAAAGGCCGTGCCCCAACGAGCCGGTCGATATTTCAATGCCCTTTGAAACGTCCTGGTTCGGATGTTGCTCCAGGGATCCCCCGTCTTTTGCAAAACCGTTTAATGTTTCATCGTTCAAGAAACCTCTTTCAGCCAGAACCGCATACAAAGCCGAACAGGCATGGCCCTTGCTTAAAATAAATCGGTCGCGATCGGGATTGAACGGATTGGAGGGCGAAACATTCATTACCTTGAAATATAAGCCGATTAATAACTCAATACAAGAAAAGGACGAACCGATATGCGGACTTTTGGTTTTAAAGACCAGGTCTAAAACCATTCTTCGGATCTTATTCGGCAAAGGCAGGCCCGCCGTTCCGCTTGCTTCGGCAACGGATAAGGAATCATCTTTTCGGAGGTGGTAGGAAGCGCCCATTTTCAGTCCATAACCGCAAACCCGATATAGGGATCGAATTCGATGCGCTCAATCCTCAATCGCTGAATGCCCACGGTTTCCAAAAGAGCCGCAGTTTCCCCCGGCCAAATCGGATTATCCAGCTCGTCAAAGGCGATAACGGCTCCTTTGGGCATCCTCGGTAAAAAATAGTCGATGGCGACTTTGGTCGGTTCATAAAGATCGAGATCCAGGAAAAGCAAACTGACCAAAAGATGTTTATGATCGGCGATAAATTCCGGAACCGTTTTTTTAACATCTCCTTTGACAAGCTGAACTTTGGACACATGCCCCAAAAAACGGTTGGAGTCGTATATATCAATGAGCGTCTTGAGTTCTTCAAAAGAATTTGAATACAAATGGCCTTTCTCCGCTTTCAGCATGAGATTGGAATCTTTTGCGCCCACATCGGGAAACCCTTCAAACGTATCAAAGCCGTAGATGCGCCTCGTCAGGTTGGCCGGTTCCAGAACGGCGCTGATATTGGCCCAGGCCATGATCCCGAACCCGTGATAAACGCCGCATTCCACGATAGATCCCTTGACCGCAAGTATTCGTTTAAAAATCTCGTAAAGCGCCAGCAATCGGGTCAAGCGTTGCCTTCGGATATATTTCGTAAAATGATCGAGCTTGACTTCAATGCTTTCAGGACATTGATCAAAAACCGCGGCAATCTTCCGCCCCGCCGCGTCCTCAGCCGCTGTTCGAAAACCGCCTTCCGGCGCAACGTTTGTCATTCAAACCTCCATCTTTATGGTTCGCCCGCATAAGGCTTTGAGGGTCATATAAATGATTTTCAGATCCGTTCCCAACGACATGGCGTTGACATATGCGAGACTCAGCCTCAGCTTTTCCGGCGCGATTTTTTCAAGATAATCCTTGTCCGGATCAAGACTGCCCCTTAACAGAACCGCCTCATTCCTAAACCGGATTGACGCATAGTCGGTGATTCCCGGTTGGACGGAAAGCAGTCTTTTTTCTTCCTCGCCGTACAGCGCGACCGCCCACGCCACCTGTGGCCGCGGGCCGACAAAACTCATTTCACCGTTTAGCACATTGATAAGCTGCGGCAATTCATCCAGCTTGTATTTTCTTAGAAATTTTCCGATCCTCGTTATGCGCGGATCGTCCTCCGGCGTGGAAGTGCCGCCTCGTTTCTCGGAATCCGGCACCATGGTCCTAAATTTGAAAATCTTAAACGGCCTTCCGTATCTTCCGATTCTTAGGCCACGGTAAAAAATAGATCCGTCGTCTTCCCGCTTGATAAGCAATCCGATCAATACAAAAACCGGAATGCCAGCCATCAAGGCCGCAATCGATAAAAGGATGTCGAACAGGCGCTTCAGTAAGGGTGTCATTTTTTTAACAACTCGAACGAAAACATCCAGGCCATGAGTTGAAGCAATGGAACCCGGGTCAGGAACCCGTCCATGAAATTCAAAACAGGCAGGGCCGATTTCATATAGGGGGATAGAATGCTGGTCAGATGCCAATAACGGATCTCCCCGACTCTGAAAAACCGTTTTGCAAAGCGAAGATCGGCGAAACCCAAGATATGGGTTTTCTCCCATTCCGTCCGCATCTTGGGGGTCAACCGACGGTACAACTTTATGGCCGGATTATAATCCAAGGCCTCCACCGCCAGGATTTTTCCGTCTTTGGACAGGATTCTGCGCAATTCCGGAAAAGCGTACGATAGATCCAGATGGTGGAGCATGCCGCTGCAAACGATCGCATCGATTGAACCATCGGGCAATTTTGTATTTTCCGCATCCGCTTGCAGAAAATAAGTATTTTTTTGTACCCCCGCTTGAGTTGCCTTATGTTTTGCGTTTTCAATGGATATCCGGCTGATGTCTATCCCAATGGACAATTCAGCCCCGGCCTTGGCCGCCATGACGGCATAGCCTCCGTTTCCGCAGGCATAATCCAGGAAAATCCGGTTCTTGGCATGGCCCCGGATCCATTCCTCGATATACTTTTTTGAAAGCCCGATACCGCCATAAAATTTTTCATTTCCGTACCATTTTTCATAGGTATCGGCGCTCTTCATGCTTTCCGCATGAATTCCGTCACGCACCAAATCGTGAAACGTCAACTCGTTTTTTTTACGATCATCGAGGCTTTTCATCCATTCTTCGTCCGCGATCGTTCCGATTTCAAACAGCTTATTTTTTATGACCGCCAATTCCATGCTTCAGCTCCTTTCCATGCCATGCGGCGAGTTCGCCGACATGCTCGGCATAGTCCCTGTATATTTCAGCGGCATCGAATTTGTCTTGAAATAGTTTTTGGGCATTCCGCGACATCAACCGATACAGTTCCCGGTCTTCCTGCAACTCTACGATACGCTTTTCAAATGCCCGGATATCGTTGGGAGCATAATAAAACCCTATCCGGTTATCCTCGATGAGCGTTTTCAATTCTCCGTTAAAAGCCGATAGAATCGGTAACCCTTCCGAAAGATACGCCGATACCTTATTGGTCGGCAGATCGATGATTTTTGTAACGGGACAAACTCCGACATGTGAATGCTTCAACCAAAAGTCGATTTCCATCTGATTCAACCAGCCGGTGAAGGTCACATTGGACAACCGGCCGGCCGACTTTCGCATGTCGGCAAGCAAATCGCCGTCCCCCGCTATGACGAAATGGATTTGATCGCGATCTTTTAATCGTTCAGCCGCATCCAATAAAATGCTCGGGTTATGGTAGGCGGCGGATAAGGCGCCTATAAAAAGAACAACAAATTTATCGCGAACCGTATTCTCCCACTGTTTGATCATTTCCATATGAGCTTCCAAATTTTGCACGGACGGCTTTCGGTAACCGAGATAAAAAACCCGATCCCGTGTATTTGGGCCGCGCTCCGCGTACCCCAACCCCCATTCGAGAAACGCACGGGTGACCGCAACGAGGTTCTGGGCATACCGCATAATGTGCTTTACCATACGAAAATCGTTAAAAAGCGCGACTCTTATTATTTTTTTAAACATGATTGGAACATGGTTGAGAAAAAGATCGGGCCAGGGATCCCGAATGTCTATCATTACGGGAATTTTATTTTTACGCGCAAACATTACGGCCTCGAAAGCAAGATCATGCGGCGGCAACGAGACAACCATCGCATCCGGTTTTGGTTTGCTTGCAGCCAGCCTTTTGAATTTTTTGGCAACAAGCCGGTGATCGATATAACGCGCAAGGGAAATGTTCTTTTTATACCCAATTCCTTTTAATGCCATAATTTCCAATCCATTCGGGAAATTAAATTCCATATCGTGACGGGCAATCCATTTTTTACCCCGATGATCGAACGTACTGGCCCACCATAAAACTTTATGCCCTTTTTTCACGAGCTCGTCGGCCAGCCACGCCGTTCTCATTTTTTTCACTTCAGAGTTGAGAGGCAGCGGTTCACCGGTTTGAATAAGCCAAATACGCGACATGGTGCGACCCTTAATTTTTATGAAAAAATTTTCTTGCCCATAACTCGGCGATTAAAACCCGGGAGATATCCAAATACCAGATCGCTCCCGCGCCGCGCTGGAATTGATGATAATACTCCAAGAAAGACCGGTCCTCGATGATCCCCATTTCATGAAGCCGGCTTTTAGAAAAGATGCGCTCGATCATCCCGCAAAGCCCGGTTTTCAACCAGATTTCTTCGGGAATCGAAAAACCCTGTTTGTCCCTGCGCCATCGAATCGCTTCAGGAAGTTCTTTCATTGATTTTCTTAAAATATATTTTGACCAACCGTTATGCATTTTCAAGCGCACCGGCAGATTGACGAGAAAATTCACCAGCCGGTGGTCCAGAAAAGGCAGCCGTATTTCCAGCGAATGGGCCATGGACGTCCGGTCTTCATAATGCGTCAGAGCCGGAACCGAATACTTGTCGATATCGAGCAATTGCCGTTCCCGCAGGGAGGCGTAACTCCAGACCGGCTCAAAGAAGCCGTTTGCTTTCAGATACTGTTTGCTGTTTCTATTGGTGATAAGAAAGGGGATGTAACGCCGAGCCGTACTCAACCGAAATTGCCATAAAACGGTCCTTTGAAAGAATGAAAACAGCAATTCACTGAACGCACTGAAATAACGA
>RPPU01000409.1 GCA_003819975.1 Desulfobacteraceae bacterium | reverse complement strand
CGATATGGATTTTATTTTTGAAAGTTCATCCGACATTCTATGCTCAACATGCCACAAATCATAAGCCTGCTGCATCCGCAACCACAGCCCCGGCCCATTACCGGCAAACTTGCCGATTCTAAGCGCCATTTCCGTAGTAATCGGATGGGTGCAGGCCAAAACACGGTGCAGTTGTTGACGAGAGATACCGAGCCGTTTGGAAGCTTCGCTAACCGATAAACCTAAATGTTTAAGCACATCTTCGCGTAAAATTTCGCCGGGATGAACCGGCGGTCTTTTTAAATGCAAATCCGGTCGAATTTTCCGAGAGCTTCCTTTCTCGAAAAGCTCGGCAAGGCCTTTATGCTTAAAGCTTTTAATCATTTGATATATTGTACCACACTATGTTACAGTGTCAATATTTTTTTTGGGGATATAATCTTGGAAAACATCTTATTTATGCGGTAAGGTTTTGAAAATCGAAATGCGGATCGAGCGGTTGACGGCCGATAATTCGCTTGCATCATCCTTCGGCCTGTTTTATATTTCATAGCATTCTGCTCAAGAGGGGGAAAATTTTGAAGAGAAAAATACTTTGGACGGTACTTTTTGTCGTTTTGATCGGCTCTCTTTTTTTGCGCCAACCCCTTACAAATTTGCATGAAGATAAAACAGCGCCTGTTTCCGAAGCCCCGTCTTTAAAATCGATCCGCAACCATATCGAACCGGGCGAAACCCTTTCTTCCATTTTCAAGAAATACGGATTGCGCATGGAGGAGCTTTTCGCCATGAAAAGCGCGGCCGCCGGCATCCACTCTCTGCAACAATTGCGACCGGGTAAGCCGTACAGCATTACAATCGATGAGCAAAACCTTGTCAATTCCTTTACCTATGGAATTGACGACAGCACCATTTTGAAAATCGAACTGGTGGAGAATGTTTTTCAGGCGCAAAAGTGCGCCATCCCCTATGAAACGCGTCTTTTAACCATCGGCGGCTTCATTGAGGGCAACCTGATTTCCGCCGTCGGCCCGGAAAAAGAAGATTACCTGCTTGCCTTGCGGATAGCGGATATTTTCGGGTGGGATATCGATTTTAACATTGATCTGCGCACGGGCGACAGCTTCAGGGTTATTGTGGAAGGCCTCTATTTGAACGAGGAATTCAGGAGATACGGAAAAATATTATCGGTCGAGTTCATCAATAATCGTCAGACGTACGCTGCCTATCTTTTTGAATATGAAGGCAAGGCCGACTATTACGATGCCGAGGGCAACTCGTTGCGCAAGGCTTTCCTAAAAGCGCCGCTAAGTTTCCGGAGAATCAGCTCTGTCTACACGAAAAAGCGGCTGCACCCGATTCTGAGAGTATATCGGCCGCATCACGGCATCGATTATGTCGCCGCCAAGGGTACGCCCGTCAGCGCGACCGCCGACGGCATGGTGCGCTTCGCAGGTTATAAAGGTCATTACGGCAAGCTGGTCGTCATCGCGCACGCCAACGGTTACGAAACCTATTACGGCCATCTCTCCCGTATGGGAAGCGATATCCGCAAAGGCACAAGAGTCAAGCAGGGCGATTTAATCGGTTATGTGGGCACCACGGGTTTGTCCACCGGTCCGCATCTGCATTATGAAATGAAACAAGGCCGTATTTCGGTTAACCCGCTCGGGATTAAAAATGTCTCCGGCGAGCCCGTTGCCGCGGCGCAGAAGGCCGAATTCATAAAACAGGTTCAAGCACTGGATAAAATGTACACAGCCGCGGTTTTTTATGACGCCCAAGATACGGAAAGAAAAAAATACAGCCTGCAGCGAACGCCCGATGCCGATTACAATGCTTTAACGAAAACGAAGCGGCAAGGCGGTTGAGATATTTTGGAATTATGCGCGCAGAAAAACGACAGGCCATTTTCTCGATTTCGAAGATGTTTTACAGGAACGGCTGGTTGTAGACAACAACGCTCCTGTTGTCATCTTATGAAGCGCGAAGCTCAAAGATAATCTTTGACATGAAACAAAGAAAGTAGAAAAGGGGACAGGCAAATAATACACTGTAAAAGATCAAAGGATATGAAAGAGTTGGATGGCATAGAAATACGAAACCGGCAACCTTCTGATCACGAAAATGTGATTTCCGTTATGAAAGATTGGTGGAGCGGGCGTGATTTGACCAATATGCTTCTGAAAGTGTTTTTCGTTCATTTCGCCAATACTACCTATATTGCCGGATTTGAAAGCCGCATACCATGCACTGTTTTGGAGTGCGGCGATCAGGGCAGGAGCCCTCGTGTGACGTGTCGCCGCTTTAAAAGCGCGGACGCGTCCGCGCTTTCCAGATTATCGATAAAAAGTTGTCGATAATGAAAATGTTAATAATCACTGCCGGACAATCGTACGGAATTATTCCGGCGCTTTGGCCGGAATTCATTTTTTATCGATCATAGATAAAAAATTTAGGAAGCTTAAATGCCAATTTCGATACGATTAGGAGATCGTCTTGTGCGTGAATTAAATAAATACGCGCGCAGGGCTGGAAAGTCTAAATCGGAACTGATTAGGAATTTGATTGCCGATTTCCTAAATAAGAAAACAAATCGACTTTCGCCTTGGGAACTTGGAAAGGAAGCGTTCGGTCGGGAAGGCAGCGGCAGAGGGAATCTCGCCCAAGACAGAAAATCCATTCTCAAGGAGAAGCAGCATGCAAAAAACAATCGTCATTGATTCGGGACAAAAGACTTAGAGCGGATAGTCTATATGATAATGAAATTTAAATGGATACTGTGTTGGTTAGCCTTCGCAGTACAATCCGTGTGGTGCGATTGGGGCCATCATGGTTCAGGGGGCGGGGGAGCACCGGATCCTGTTTTTGACGCGTTTTTTTGGACTTCCGCTCTCATTCTTGCCGCCAGTATTGCTATTCTTATTTTGGCGGGACCGTTCCTGATCCCGCGGACACGTAGAATTCGCGATTTGTTTTGGAAGGTGCCGCTTATCAACCTGCCCTTTTATCTCGTTTCTATCCTCTTTCGGCCCTATCCGGGAGGTTTTGCCGCACGGTTTCAATCGCCGGGACTCGGATACATGATTGCCGAAATCATTATTCTCTTGATCGCCAGTTCGATTGTTGCTTTGATCTTTGCGATCGTCTTGCGGATCATGCGCATAATTAAGAGCAGATCCACCGGCCAGGAGCAGGATTAGGCGATCACCCGACTCTATGCTATGATGGTATTATTTGCATATCACTTCTTTCTATCTCAAATCGCTTAAGTAAAACAAATCGTTTTTGCAGTAATAGATAGGGTGCAGAGAGAATGCCGAAAGGGAGTATAATTCCCATGATATAATCTTGAAGGAGGCCTGAAGTTTTTATGCATCCTGCCTTTAATATCTAAATTTCTTTGTTCGTAATATTTCTGATTTTTTTTCATGTTTTTTCACAGGTGCATAAATAATCGTCTACCGCTTCTTTGAAGGCTTTTCGAAGACCGTCCACCGTATCCGCGTGGAAGCCGACAACGTCCTTGACTCCCGCGATATGTCCGATAAAGCAATTATCTTCGTCGCTATATTCGATCCGGGCGACATATCTTTTATAGATCATTGGTTCCATGGTTATATCCAAGCGGTTTATAACATCCACGATTCCTGTATGCAATTAGAATTTGATAACAGAACGTTGACGGTTGCACGATAAAGAGGCGGATCGGAGGAAAATGCGGACGCCTCTTGACTTTCATATTTTCTTACAGTAATATGAATAAACCTGTAAGTTTTACTGATAAGGGGGGCTTATGAAACTGACGCAAAAGCAAAAGGATTTTTTGGCTTATTTGGCCCAATACCAGGAGGAATGGGGCAATGCGCCCAGTTTTGAGGAGATCTGCAGCCATTTCGGGTTCAGTTCCTACAACACGGTCAGCACCTATTTGCAGACCCTGGAACGCAAGGGCTATGTGCGGCGGCCGGAACAAAAAAACCTGAAGCGGGCCATTGAGGTGCTCAAACCCCTGGAACGGCGGCGTTTTGAATTGCCGCTTCTGGGCCGGGTCGCGGCCGGCAAGCCGATCGAGGCGGTGGAGCAGGCGGATGTGATCGAGGTGCCGCCGGGGCTGGTGGGGCAGGGCGATCATTTTGTGTTGCAGGTCAAGGGCGATTCCATGCAGGAGGACGGGATTTTGGACGGCGATTTCGTGGTGGTCAAAAAGCAGCCGAGCGCCGAGAACGGCGAAACGGTCGTGGCTTTGATCAACAACGAGGCCACGGTCAAGAAATATTATCAAAAGAAAAAAAAGCAAGCCTGCAAACAGATCAAAAACAGATATATGGCAGCTTTTTATTGCCAGGAAAAATTCATTTTCAACCGGCAGGATAAAAGGAGTTATATTAACGATAGTATCAGGGCTCATTAATAATGATTTCATCTCCTCCTCTTAAAACCAGGTTCCTGTAGATTTCTGAAGGTGACTTGATGAATGGTCCCAGTCCGAGCGAATCCCATTTCTGATCGATCGCGGAAATTGTATCGGGGTCAGAACAAACCACATTTGGCCATTTCCTGGGGAAACCACCCTTTCTGAAGGCTTTAATGGTGCCATCGATAATCAACGCGGAAGATGTGATATATTCATGGTCACGTTCAGGGTCAGAATTCCCCAGTACCTGCCAGGCAACCATATGCAAATTACCGGG
>RPPU01000408.1 GCA_003819975.1 Desulfobacteraceae bacterium | reverse complement strand
TAATGTACTTTTTAATCGCTTTCATGCCGAAAGGCCTATCGTGTTCTTCGGAAAACGATTTTGAACCATCGGGTATTTAAGAATGAAACGCAAATGAAACGAACAGCCAGCCCGAATAACGCCACCGGTTTAATAAAAAAATTATATGGCGCATACTTAAAATATAGTTTATAACAGCTTTTATGAAATTCATATCTGGATCGGATAAAATTACTGTTGCTGCTTTGTCCCCCGATATGAATGATGGATGCTTTGGGGAAATATATAACCTCGAAATTCTTTTCACGCATTCTTCGGCACCAATCGGCGTCTTCCCAATACATAAAAAATTGCTCGTCTAGAAGGCCGACACTCCGGATCGCCGATTGATTCACCACCATACACCCCCCCGAAACCCAGTCCACTTTCAAAACCTCGTCGTGATTTTGTTGCAGGGTGATGATGTTTTTCAAGGTCACCCGATTGCCGGGAAATACTTTGCTCAAAATGGAAGTCCTTCCGAATAAAGCGGTGAATGCATTCGGGAACGCGCGGGCAGACCCCTGCACGCTTAAATCCGGATTAAGAATTTTGGGGCCTAGAATGCCGACCTCCGGGCAATCATTCAGATAGGATAGAATCGTTGAAAAAAAATATTTTCGAACGATGGTGTCGGGGTTTATCAGGAAGACCCATTGCGCCTTGCATATCTTCAAGGCTTTGTTAACCGCCTTGGAGAAACCGATATTTTGACCATGGGCGATATAATGAATCACCGGATAGGTTTCTAAAATTCTTTCGGGTCTGTCTTTGGAATAGTTGTCGACCACGAACAGATTCAATTTTAGATCTTCCTTATTTTCGAAAATCGAGTCGATACATTTCAGCAGATAATCGGTGCTGTTATAATTAACGATAATGATATCGATTTCACGAATCATCGATTCAAACCTCTTTGATAATCCCGGCATAAAAGAAGGATATAAAACATAAACAGAATGACCTCCGATACAATGCGCGCCATGGCCGCTCCGCGATGTTGATACCGACCGATTCCGTAAAAATTCAACAGAACATTGAAGCCCGCGATGCCGACCACGAGATAAAGAACCGTTTTTTCACGGTTCAGAACCAAATGATAATAGGCCATATAATTATTGATGAAAATGAATATAATACCCATTGATAATATTTTCAATAAAATAACGGAATCTTGAAAAGCGCTTCCATAAAGGCGAAGAATCAAGATATCAGAAAAATAAAACACCAAAAGAGATGTGATGGTTCCGGCCGCGAGCAGGCTCAATCCCATTCTTTTGGCCTGTTTCCGGAAGGCTTTATCGTTTTTTAAATAATCCGACTGAAGGACCGGGAAGACGGCGATCATCAATGTCCCGGACAGCAGACTGATCATTTCAAGGAATTTAGAAGCGGCGGCATACTCTCCCACCGCACGGGCGTCGCATAAAAAACCGACCATAAAAAGATCAAATC
Source organism: Desulfobacteraceae bacterium (assembly GCA_003819975.1). Next base: position 3,202 of record RPPU01000408.1, on the reverse strand, counting down.
GGGAATAAAGAACGCTGACGATCAATAGCGCGGCAAAAGGCCAAGCCCTTCCGGCAATGAATGCCAACCGCGATAAGACCGCTTGCGTCCTTCTGATTTGAAACTTCCATTTCAGCATTCCATAAGATAAAACAAGAGTCAGGCCCTCGGCGAGGATAACGGCCCCAATGGCTGTGCTCAGATTTTTTTTTAACATAAATCCGATATAGATGAAAAAAAGTTTCAGGATATTGGAAGCCGCCCACAAGAAACCGTGGTATTCCATTTTATTTAGGGCATCGCTGTAAAACCAAAAACTTTGCGAGATGACATTGATCAGGATGGTCGTCGAATAAAACACTAAAATTCCGCCGCTCCAAAGATCACTCTCATATAGCGTCGAACCCACGGCGATCAAAAAAACGATCAATAAAGAGGTGATGATTTTTAAATAAATGGTTGAAAATAAAATTTCATTCGCCGCCGCCGGATCCTCTTTGATCATCTTGATAATGAGGATATCGGTGCCGAAATTGGCGATGATGATTCCGCTGGATATGATGGTATTCCATAGCGCGAATATTCCGAAGAGTTCCTTTCCCAGTTGATGCGAAACGATCAGAAAGATCAGCAACGATGAAAGAGCATTGATAAAACGGGCTCCGAAAATACTGATCGCGTTTCTGACGATGGCTTTCGTAAAAACAGAGCCCCCGGACCGGCCGGTTGTTTTAATACTTGGTTCGTTTGACAAACCGGATGACCCTGGAACCGCCGCGTTTATGATCAAAAACCATGGCTGTTTCAAACAAGAACAACAACACATCTTTAAATAAAAGTCTCAGAACCGCCCTGTATCTTTTCCAGGACGGATTTTCCATGAAAGCCATCCTTTGAATGACGTGCTCCCTTTCCCTCCGCAGATGAGCCTTTATTTTTGCATCGTGAACTCTGGGAATCAAAAGCCCGTACAAATCGGCCTTCCGCGACAAGTTTTTTTCGATATAATCCGTTTTACTAAGGATACCGGTGAGTTTCTGAAGGCCTATTTGATTGCCGCCGTGAATTCGATACCTCACAAGAGGCTCGGGGTCATAACCGATCACGCCATTCAACGCGGCGATGATCGACACCCAATGGTCCCAAGTATATCGTTTATCGGGAAAAGGGATAGCCTGTTTCGCGATAGCGGTTCGCATCAGAATTGTGCAACCGGTCACGGAACATCGCTGCACCAAGAAAGGCCAAACATTCCCGCCGCTCCGGTGGACAACGCGTTTTCGGCAATGCGTGAAGCTTTCATGCCGCTTGATATCGTTTTGATCGATAATGGAGAGATCCGAATAGGTCAAAACTAAATTCGCCTTTTTCAATTTTTCAACGCCTTTTTCAATCCTCTCATTCAGCCAAATGTCATCTTGATCACAATACGCGATATAATCGGTGTCGCACAAAGAAGTCAACTTCTCGTAAGTGCAATTTACACCAAGGTTTCTTTCATTTTGATGAATCCGGTAGGTAAAGCGGGTAATGGTGTTTTCGATCGCCTTTCGCACAGCGTTAAAATCCGACGAAGCATCATCCAGAAAAATTAGTTTGATATTTTGATAAGTCTGTTCATTCAGGCTTATTAATTGCTTTTTAAAAAAGACAGGGTCCGGATTATAAATACCCATTACGATAGTTACTGTTTTATTCGGGTTTAAATGATCCATTCTCAAATCCGCCGTTCAACCCGCCCAAAGCGGCATGAAAAAGCCAATTGACTTGGGGGAACAAAAGGCTGTCATAGGTCAGCGACTGAATCAAAAATGCCAAAAGAGGCAAAAGAATAAGAAATGGCGTTTTACTCCAGGAACGGTGGGGATGCAAAAACCGATAAATAAATGCAAAGGTCATCGCCATATAAGTCAGGGTGAAAAGACTGCCCACCATAACGAAACCGGTCACAAAAATATTATCAAAGCCCCGCAATTCATTTATATATTGCCCGTAATTGGCTTGTTCATGCTTTGCTCGGTACCCGGCTAAATACCCATGAATGGGGGCATGTAGGCCGTAACCGATGAATGGTTTTTCCCAAAACAAATAATAAGCGTAAGAATAGTTTTCCAGTCTTTGCTGACTGCTGATGGAATTTAAAAAGTGCCTATTGATGTCACGCGGCAACCGATCACGCTGTTGATAGCCGATAAAAACCAAAGAGATCAAACCGATGATGATGTAAACCGATCGCCGGCTCCATAAAACGAGGGCCAGGGCCGCTATCATGATTATGCATCCCAATAAGGCTCCTCTTTTTCCCGCAAGGACGATCAACGTCATACCTAGACCCAGAGCCGAAAGCGGGATCCAGCGCCTTGTTGTTTCCGACTTTAGGCACCACACCAAAGGGCCCACCATCAGTAGCAGAATCACCGAGCCGGCGGCAATCGAATTGTTATTGAACAAGTATAATCTTTTGTACGTGAAAAGTTCCCATAACCCGTAAAAGAATCCAAGAAACAGCAATAAAGTGAAAAACTTGAATAGTTTTTTCCTTGAGTTTTCATCAACGAATAATTGATTTGAGACCCACCAAATCAAAGGGCCCGTGATGAAAAACAGGACCATAGACTTCAATGATCCGAATGGGGTTGCGCTGAACGCCACATTCAAACCCGCCAACACGAGTAAAAACGAAACAACGGCCGCCCATCGGTAGGATATGAATCGTTGGCCGGCTCGACCTTTAAACGAATAGATCAACACGGCGACAATTATATACACACCCGAAAAAAACACGAAGTTCCAGGGTGTGGGCCATTTTTGAATTGCCGCTGCTGAACAGGCCGTCATTAGGGCGGTCAGGAATAAAAATAGGCCGACTGGTCGGCCGGCATCCTTGGATTTCACCGGCGGCATCGAAAGTTCCGTTCTATCGCTTATCGGATCGGGCAATGACCTCTCCTTCGGGGGAAAGCTTCGAAAGGCCTTTGACGGCCCTGACTCTTTTTTCTTGAAGCATTTTACTCAATTCTCCATCAAGCCTTTCTTTGTCCCATTTCGAAAATGTTTTATGATATAAATGATATTGCAGAGCCGTGAACCAAAGGATTTTCACTCTGATTCCGGCGTGAAACAGCCGGTAACAAATATCCGAATCTTCACGCCCCCAGCTTTGATCATACGTCTCGTCAAAACCGTCCACGTCTATATAATCTTTCCTGAATAATGACCAATT
>RPPU01000407.1 GCA_003819975.1 Desulfobacteraceae bacterium | reverse complement strand
GCAGGACGCAAACCGTGGCGCCCTTGAGTTCTTTGGCGCTCTTCACGCCGACTTTTTTATCCACCATAAAGCCTTGGCCGTCATAATAGTTCGGGTGGGCGAAATTCAGGCCGTTGGTGGTTTCGCGCACCAGGGTGGCGGTGGTATTGCGGCAGAGCACATCCACTTCCTTGGATTGCAGAGCCGGCAAACGTTGCACAGCCGTCAAACCCATAAATTTGACTTTGGCGGCATCGCCGAAAATAGCGGCGGCAATGGCCCGGGCTGTATCCGCATCCAAACCTTTCCATTCGCCTTTTTCATCGGGTTTGCTGAAACCGTACAGGTCGCCGTTGACGCCCACGACCACTACGCCACGTTCTTTGACCGTTTCCAGGGTAGTGGCCGCAAAGATTGCGGAAGAGATGAAAAGAGTGCTGAAGATTAACGCTAAAATTAAAATTCCTGTTTTCTTTGCCATTTCCTATACCTCCTAAATAAAATAAAGGTTAAGATAAAAGCCGACACACCAAATCCGACATATCAACGGAGGAAAGTCCTTCCTCTTTTGATGCTTGAAACAGAAAATAAAACCGATGCTCTTTTCAAAAAAACGATCTTTTGCAGCCCTGAAGGTTATTAAGGCAATAGGACCTATTTAATACCTGAAGAGCCGTTTTAATTCAAGAAAAAAGAAATCTAATTTAAAATTAACAAATTAATTTTACCCTCTTTAACCTAGGCAAGCCCGATTGCATCTCCGTGGGGGTTCAAAACTTTGAACCCCTAGCAAAAGACATGGGAAAACGTGTTTTAAGGTTTCAAACGCAATTTTTGTCCCACCTTAATGAGCGGATCTTCCAGGTCATTTAACTCAAGCAGGGTTTGTACGGGAATGCCTGTTCTCCGGGAAATGTGAATCAAAGTATCTCCCGGTTGCACAACATAAAATTCATCATTTTCGGTCAAAATCGGCTCGGCGCTTACGGGACGAGGGAGCTCTTTTTTAAGGTATTCCGAAACTTTAGCTGCGCATCCCAAAGGAACATTAATCGTATAGTCGCCTTGAGGAAAATAATAACCGATGAATTGGGGATTCAGCTCTTTGATCACCTTGAAATCGGTGCCAATGGCTTGGGCAAATTCCGTGATATGGAGCGGAAATTTAAGCTGAATAGAGATCGATTCCGTTTCCAGGAGCGGATAGCGATTTGGGGGTGGTAGTTTATACCCATAACGTTCCGGAGATTCCAGGATCATTTTGGCAGCCGCAACCCTGAAAACATAACGTTCGGTCTCAATCGGCAGGTTTAAGCGATAGAAATCCTTGAGCTTTTGTTCATTGAGTTCTTTTTGCAAGGCTGTTTCGCCGCAATTATAGGCTGCCATGGCCAGGGACCAGGTCCCAAAACGGTTTTTAAGGTATTGAAGATATTTCAGGGCCGCATTGGTGGAATGGATATAGCTTAAACGATCATCAACCAGGTTATCTTTTCGCAAACCTTGGCTGCGACCGGTTTGGGCTAAAAACTGCCAGGGACCCAGGGCGCCGGCATTGGACATGATATTGGTTTGCAGGGCGCTTTCCGCAATCGCCACATATTTCAAGTCATCCGGCATATTGGCTTCAGCCAGTTTTTTTTCAATGTAGGGGAAATAACGGGTGGAGCGTTTTAGCCACATGAATACCTGGGCATGGTCCCAGACGGAAATATTCAATTCCCGGTCGAGCATTTCCCAGACCGCCCGGTTTTGCAGGGGCATGGGTTCGCCGCAAAGAATGAAGCTTTTAGGAACCGCTACCTCTTGCATCAATATGGGCACCGGTTCGATTATGTTTTGGGCGGAAAGGCGGTTGAGCGGCCCGAAGCTCAGGAAAAGAAAAAAGGCAACCCATAACATATAAGGATTGGAAATAAAAAAGGGTCCCCAAACAGCAGGTTTGAGGTTTGCATGCGGGGTCTTTATAAAAATATTTTTTTCATAAAAGCGATAGGATCTCATAAACCGAACATTCCTTATGAATCAAAACAATCGTTTTTTTATGCAGCTTTCTTTATATACTCACACTCTTCAAAAGAAGCAAGCAGGGTTTTATTCAGCTTGACACTTTGGGTCGTTTTCCCCTATATCGTTTATGAAAAGCATTTGTAATTATTTTGGCAGTCCGAATTCTGACTTCCGGTTGCCTGCGCAGTTACAAATAGTAAAGTTACATATTATAAACCAATCATTTCAAAAAGTTTCATTAGGAGGAATGCTTATGTGGAAAAAGTTATTCAGCTCCCTGGGAATTGGTATGGCTGTTTTTTGTCTGATTTTAGCTTCATCAGCAGGGGCGGCGGCACCCAAACCTTTTGTTTTCGGTATGCTTTTAGTCGGTCCTTTTAATGACCACGGTTGGAGCCAGGCTCATTTTGAGGCCGGCAAATATATTGAAGCAAAGGTTCCGGGCGCCAAGATGATTTATATCGATAAAGTCAATCCGGCTGACCGACCGGGTACGACTATTCCGCAGATGGTGGATGATCTGGTCTCCAAAGGCGCCGAGCTCATTATCGCCACTTCCGACGATATGAAAGACGGCGTGCGCGAGGCCGCGGGCCAACATCCTAAAACCTATTTTATTCATGCTTCCGGAGACGATGTTTTGACCGGTAAGGCAACCAAAAACCTGTCGAATGTGATGGGCCGCATGGAATACGGCAAAATGATGGCCGGCTTTACAGCCGCCCTGACCACTAAAACCGGCAAGATCGGTTATTTGGGTCCCCTGATCAATGAAGAGACCCGGCGGTTGGCTGCTTCCTGTTATTTGGGCGCCCGTTATGCCTGGGAAAATGTATTGAAGAAAGATGCCAAAGACCTGCAATTTCAGGTCACTTGGATCGGGTTTTGGTTTAATATCCCCGGCGTTACCGCCGATCCCACCCAGGTTGCGCAGAATTTTTTTAACACCGGCTTTGACGTGATCATTTCCGGTATCGATACCACCGAAGGCCTGATCGTGGCGCAACAGAAGAAAAAGGAAGGCAAAACCGTCTGGGCGATTCCTTATGATTATAAAGGGGCCTGTACCGGCGCTGCCGAGGTTTGTTTGGGCGTGCCTTATTTTAACTGGGGTCCTTCTTATGTGAAAATGGTCAAAGCCCTGCAAGCCGGCCAATGGAAATCGGAATGGATTTGGGTCGGGCCGGACTGGAAAGACATCAACAATCCCGATAACAGCATGATCGGTTTTGTGCCGGGTTCGGCGCTTTCCGCGGCCAATAAGAGCGCGCTGGATGGTTTTATCAAAGACTTGGCTTCCGGCAAGGTTCAGCTGTTCAAGGGCCCGCTCGATTATCAGGACGGTACCGTGTTTTTGAAAAAAGATGAAGTCGCGACCGATAAGCAGATCTGGTATCTGAAACAATTGCTTAAGGGCATGACCGGTCAGAGCAGTCCCAAATAAAATTTATCTACTGAAGCAGTAGATAAATTTTATCAAAAAATCCGGGGGACCGGATTATAAAAGAAAATAAAATCGGCGTGGGTAGCCGACGATTGATAAGGCATCAGGTTGTCCAGGTCACGGTTTACGGCTTTTTTTACGTATGTATTTTGGCGTGATTCCATTTTTATCTGCTTTAACCGTGAACCGTGAACCCTGGAACTTTGAACCCGAGTCATTGCAAAAAGACTAGTCAACAGCGAGGGCTGGTTATTCTCATAAAGAACAGCCCTCTTTTTCTGCTGGGTGTCTATGCACATTCTCCTCCAAGACATTCATAAATATTACGGATCGGTCAAGGCCAATGACGGTATTGACCTTGAAATCAAACCCGGATCGATTCACGGAATCGTGGGGGAGAACGGAGCCGGTAAAAGCACGTTGATGAAGATTCTGGCCGGTTATATTACCAGAACCCAGGGCACGATTATAGTGAACGGCCGGCCCGCGTTTTTTCACGGACCGGCCCAGGCTGCGCGTCAAGGGATCGGCATGCTCTACCAGGATCCCCTGGATTTTCCGGCCTTGACCGTGTTGGAAAATTTTATGGCCGGTCTCCAGAGCGGAAGCCGCAATCGCAGCGCGCACTATGCCGGGATCTTGGCGGAGTCGGCGCGCCATTTCGGATTTCAATTGGACCCGCGGGAGTGCGTGCGTCATTTAACCGTGGGCGAACGCCAACAAATGGAACTGTTGCGGCTCTTGGCGCTCGGGATCGAAGTGCTGATTCTGGATGAACCGACCACCGGCATATCCGGCAGCCAAAAAGATGTATTGTTCCGGGCTTTGAAGCAATTGGCGGTTGAACAAAAATCCATCATTCTGGTTTCGCATAAATTGGAAGAGATTGAAGCGCTCTGCGACCGGATCACGGTTTTAAGGCGCGGCAAAGTCGTCGGAGTCATGGAGCGGCCTTTTGATACGCCCAAGTTGATCGAGTGGATGTTCGGCAGCCTGCCGGCGGCCCCTCCGCGCGGGCCGGAAGCGGAACAAATGCAAAATCCTATTTTGAGCTTTGAGGAGGTAAGCGCCGTTGGCGGACGTTCGGGACTGAATCGTTGCGGGGTCTTGATTCAAGAAGGGGAGGTGATCGGTTTGGCCGGGTTGGAAGGCAGCGGCCAGGAATTGTTTTTACGCCTGGCAGCCGGTTTGGTTGCGCCGGAAAAGGGTTGCATTCAAATCAACCGGGAGGACTTAACCGGCCG
>RPPU01000406.1 GCA_003819975.1 Desulfobacteraceae bacterium | reverse complement strand
CAGGGCCCGTATCGCTCACAAAAATCTCCATCCGCCCCTCCCGGTGCAGCGCCCCGACCCGCACCTCTCCCTGGTCGGTGAATTTAACGGCATTGCCCACCAGATTGTAAAGAATCTGCTGCAACCGGTCTTCATCGCCCCAGACCGGCGGCAGGGCATCGGGAATGTCGTTGTGCAGCGCAACCGGTTTGTTCGTTGTTAGGGGCTGCATGATCGTCAGCACGGTCTCCGTGAGCGCGCGCATATCCACGGCCCTTGGCCGGAGTTGAATGTCCCGGTTCCTGAGCCGGGAAAAATCGAGGATGTCGTTGATCAGACCGGAGAGGCGCTTGCCGCTGGCTACGATCATGCCGAGATTCTCCTCGGTCCTGGCGGACAGCTTGCCCGTGACCCCGGTCACCAGCGATTGGGCAATGCCGATAATGCCGTTCAAAGGGGTCCGGAGCTCATGCGACGTATTGGCCAGAAATTCGTCCTTGAGCGTGTCCAGGCGCGCGAGCGCGATGTTCTTCTGCTCCAATTCCACGGTCAGGGCTTCCACGGCCGAAAACGATTTCGCGAAATAACGCGCCATGGCAAAAGACTGGATCAGGACCATGACCGTAAAACCGGCCGACATAAGAAAAACACTGTAAATAATTAGGTTTACAAAGAGAATGTCGTTGACCACCGTGGCAAAAAAGACCAGGAACCCCGCCAGCATGGTCAGGGCCCCGCTTCTTTTCCGTTGCCAAGCCCGAAAAAGCATGGCGCCGGCGTAAACCGCGAAAAACAGCGAAAAAATCTGATACGGTATCTCGGTGTAGGTGAGGGCTTGGGCCGGCGCGACCAGGGCAAAGAGAAAAAATAAAATCCCGGTCCCCAGGACAAAACGCGTGACCCGCGTTGGGAATTCCCGCGAGTATAAAGAGGCGAAGAACAGGAGCATGAGCGGCGGAGTGGGAAACCAACTCAGCAGATCCATGCGGCCGAGCAAATACCAGGGCGTTTCCGGGAAAATGAGGGTAATCCATTTGCCGCCGGCCGCGCCAAAAGGGATTCCCAGGGCCCAGGAGAGACAAACGCCGCCGAAATAAAGCGGCGACGGATCTTTGCGGCGCAGCAAATAGAAAACAATATGATAGAGGCCGATGATGAAAAGAATGCCGAACAGGAGCAGGTCCATGCTGTAAAGCGTTACTTGCCGTTTCTGCACGGCTTCCGGGCTCCCCAGGGTAAGGTTGCGATAGGGCCCGCCCTTGGCAATGTGAAAATTGGAGACCTGCAGCACGCATTCAAGATCGCAGAAGTTGGGCCGGAATGCGGCCAAGCTGATCTTATAATAAGGTTGCATGCTCGCGCGGCTCGCGCCCACGCGCCCGTTGCTCATGACCGGGTCGCCGTTGATCCACAGCCTATAAGCCGTGGACTGGTCTTCGATCCTGAGTGCCAAGGTTTCCTGCCCCGGTTTGAGCTTGACCCTGAGCCGGAAAGTGGCAAAGCCCATGCCGGACAGGGGCTTCCCATTCACCCGATAGCCGTTCCAGTAGCCCGGAATGGAAAAAAGCCGGTTTTTTCAGGAGGCGCGGCGACCTTGAAATCATCGGGAGCAAGGAGCTTGTTCCAATAAAATTCCCATTCGCCGTCGAGCGTGACGAGCCCGTCCCGGGCTGCATCCCATTGGGAAAGGTCCAGAACCCCTTGCACTGCACGCGGCCGGCCGGTTGGGTTATTGCAGCCGAAGAGGATCGGAAAGAAAACAAGCCAAAACAGGAGCTGCGCTATAAACTTTTTAGACATAGAATCTCGGACCGAACCGCCGTGAGCCGGTTTTTGACAAAAAAATGGGACCGGTTGATCGCGGAATTTTTTATCATAAATAGCCTGAAAATGAAAGGAATGGAATTCAAAACCAGGGAGCCGGAAGATGAATTGCGACCTGCCCGTCGAACATGTTCTCCGGCAGGCAGGCACGAGGTCTAGTCCTGATTTAAAATTGTCATTTTTTTTAAGTTATATTCACTTTGACTGATCCCTTTTGGATTGCGCGGACGCGTTAAACGAGGGCTCCTGCCCTTGTCGCCGCATTTCAAAAGGCCCATCCTTCCGCCTTCATCCTTTTTCGAACTTTTTCACGTTTCTGGCTCTTTTTTATTTTTTATAATAAAATGGAACTTTCTTCCGGCTCGCTTGTCTAAAAAACAAAAACCATATTTCCAGGGGGATATTATGAAAAAGATTTTCCTAATCGGTCTGGGTTTAAGCGTTTTGTCGATATTCGGCCTGATCAACCTTTCCGGCGCCGGCGTGCCGCTCCATCAGGATTTACGCGTCAAAGCTTATCGAGCCACTCAAGACGGCAACTATAAGCAAGCCTTTGAAATGTATGAAAAACTCTCCCTGGACCCGGCCAATGACCCCAAAATGGTGGCCAATGATCTGGAGGAAGCGATCCGTTGCCTCAGAAATCTGAACCGCCATAATGAGACTGATGATCTGCGCGAACGGGTGATCGGCGTGCATCAAAATAATTGGCGTCTCCTGTTCCGGGCCGCTCTCAATTATTTTAACGAAGACCATAGCGGTTATATTGTGGCCGGCAAATTCGAGCGCAGCTATCATCGCGGCGGCGGCCAATACGTGAATTCCATTCAACGCGACCACATCCGTAGCCTGCAGCTCCTGACCCAGGCTGCGAGCCGAATTCCGGCCAATGAAAATAAAAACGACCAGGCTGATTTTTATCTGGAATTCGCCCGCATCCTCATGGGTTATAACCAATATGGCGAATCCTGGCGTCTCCAATATCTGAGCGATCTCTTGCAACTCCCCGATTATGAAGAAAGTTATTATTATCCCCAACCGCCCAAAGGCGCGCCGGTCGATGCCCAGGGCCGACCGGTCTTTCATGCCCTCCCCCGGACCTATGGCGAAGCCAAGAGCGACGGCGCTGGCTGCTGAACCGGGCCATGGAAATTCAGCCCGACCATATCAACCAGGCCCTGTTCCAATACGCCGACTTTCTCCACAACCAGTTCGGCGTGCAGACCCTGGCCGATTATTCCGCGTACTTCTACCGGGCCGCGGAACCCGGCCAAACCAGTCAAAACAAAACCTATCAACTCCATACCCTGAAAGAAGACGAAACCCTGGCGCGCCTGGCCACCGGCATCCAACGCTTCAAACTGCCCGATGACGCCAACTACATCCGGATCTATCAGGAGATCGCCGCCAATAAAAACCAATATGATCCTGAAAAAGCCGTCAATACTCTGGCTGAAATTTTCGAGCACCGGCGTCAGTATGACCGCGCCGCCGAATTCTGGCGCAGAAGCATTAAGGAGTTCGGTCCGGGTTCGGACCATTACAAGCAAAAAAAACTCGACCAAATCCTGGGCCATTGGGGTCAGTTCGAACCGATCATGGCCCAAGCTGCGGGCAAACCGGCGACCATCGAATACCGCTTCCGCAACGGCCGGCATATCCGTTTCACCGCCCATGCCATTCTGGTCCCTAAACTGCTTGGCGACGTAAAGCAGTATTTGAAATCCAATCCCGCCAACCTGGATTGGGACAAAATGAACATCGAAGATATCGGTTATCGTCTGGTCACCAAAAAGCAGAACCAATATATCGGCGCAAAAGCCGCCGAATGGTCCCTGGACCTGCAACCGGCGCAAGGTCACTTTGACAAACGCATCACCGTTCAGACTCCTTTGAAAAAACCGGGCGCCTACTTGCTGACCGGCCGGATGCAGGACGGCAATACCAGTCAGATCATGATCTGGTTGCATGATACCGTCATTGTTAAAAAGCCCTTGAACCAGGGCACGTTTCTTTTTACCGCCGATGCCGTCAACGGTCGGCCCCTGGCCGATATGCAAATGGAATTTTTCGGTTATCAGCAAAAACCGACTGATTGGCAAAAAGTAGTGGGCCGCCAATACAATGTGATCACCACCCATTTCAGCCGCTTCTCCGACCCCCAGGGTCAATTGATCCTGGGCCCCAAAGATCTGAACGAGCAGTGGCAATGGATCATCACCGCCCAAAACAAATCCGGTCGCCTGGCCTACTTGGGCTTTTCCAATATCTGGTACGCCGGTTATTATGAGCAGCAGTATAGCCAAGTCAAAGTCTTTACCATAACCGACCGCCCGGTTTACCGGCCCAATCAAACCGTGAAACAGGGGACATCCTATACTCGTGAAAAAAATTTTTCTAATCGGTCTAGGCTTGAGCGCCTTGTCATTATTCGATCTGATCAACTTTTCCGGTGCCGTTGCGCCGACCCACAAGGAATTACGCGCCAAAGCATACAAAGCCGCTCAAGACGGGAATTATAAACAAAGCTTTGCAATATTTACCCATGATGGTCATGTCTAACCCTCATTCATTACATTTGTTTGATTTTACCTGGCTGTTTCTTCCATCTTCTTGCGTAAACTCAAGGGCCGCATATCAGCCCACACTTTCTTGATATGTGCCAAACACTCTTCCTTAAGACCGCGCTTGCCCACACCCCGCCATCCCAAAGGGTTTTTCCGGTCGGCAGGCCAGATTGAATATTGTTCCTCATGATTTAAAACGACCTTATACAGGGTCTTTTCTTCCTTTTCATCCCAAACCATACCTTTCTCCTGAAATCTAGACTAAAATGGACGTTAATTATCCTACCTTTCCGATTTTCTTAACTTTTTAAT
>RPPU01000405.1 GCA_003819975.1 Desulfobacteraceae bacterium | reverse complement strand
TATTATCGTAAAACGATCGGCCCCGAGTTCAAGGTTTTCGTTGTGGATGCCTCAAGCGTGGCAGTGGAACATCGCCTGGGGTCGCCTTCCAACCCCATCGTTAATACGGCGATTCTGGGCGCTTTTGCCAAAGCCACCGGACTGGTCAAGCTGGAATCGGTGGAAGAAGCCATCGGGGACAATGTTCCGTCCAAAAAAACCGAGAATCAAAAAGCGGCTCGTATCGTTTATGACCGGGTCGTACAGGGATAATCCATAGGAGGTTTATGCTGTTGGGGTTAGAGTGCAGGAATATAACCGAGAGCTTAAACCGTAAAAAGAAAGGGTGGTAAGCATGGCCGTTAAAAAACGCAGCGAACGCGCGAAAGTGTACGATTTCAAGACCTGGCGCGACTTTACGCCCATGAATATTTCGGCCGGGACCATGTTGCATAACCGGACCGGAAGTTGGCGCTTTATCAAACCGCAATATGAAGACAAAATACCGGCCTGCCAGAACGGTTGCCCGTGCGGCAACGATATTGAAGCCTGGATCAAGCTGGTTCAAAATAATGAATTGGAAAAGGCCTACTGGCATCTGAAACGCGAAGAGCCCTTCCCGGCGATTCTGGGAAGAGTCTGTTTCAAATTTTGTGAAGCAGCCTGCAACCGCATCCCTCTGGATCAAGCCGTAGCCATCAACGAATTGGAACGGTTTGTCGGCGACCAGGTGCCGCTCAAAACACCCCATCCGGATCTTAAACCCTTTCACGGCAAAACCCTGGCCGTGGTCGGTTCGGGCCCGGCCGGCATGGCTGCGGCTTATTATGCCAGGCTTTTGGGTTTCAAAGTGACCATTTATGAAAAGCACAAAGAACCGGGCGGGATTCTGCGCATGGGTATTCCCAATTATCGGTTGCCCAAAGAGATCGTCAAAGCCGAATTTCAAGGTTTGAAGAACATGGGTATTGAGATTCGGACCCGGACGACGATCGGCGCTAAAATTAAGCTCGAACAGCTGCAAAAGGAATACGATTATGTATTTCTGGCTACGGGCGTGCACGGCAGTCAAAAATTGGGGGTGGCCGGCGAAGAGTCCCCCAGGGTCCAAAGCGGCTTGGATATGCTGCGGCGTACGGCTTTCGGCGAGAAATTGAAGCTCGGCAAGAAAGTCATCGTGGTCGGCGGCGGCAATACGGCCATTGACGCAGCGCGCACGGCCGTGCGTTTGGGCGCCAAGGTCACGGTACTCTATCGCCGCACGGAAAAGGAGATGCCCGCGCATGCCGAAGAAGTCGAAGAGGCCCGGCAAGAGGGGGTGGCGTTTCGCTTTCTGGCCGCGCCGGAAAAGATCGCCTTAAAAAAGAATGGAAGTATTTCCAAACTGGTGTGCTGCGAGATGAAACTGGGTCCGGCCGATGCGAGCGGTCGGCGACGTCCCATTAAAAAACCGGGCGCTTTTTTCAATTTGACGGCCGATACCATTCTGACGGCCATCGGGGAAACCGCCGAACTCGAATACGGAGCCGGCTGCTTTCCAACGGAGAAAAGTCCCGTTGCGGTCGATGAGTCCCTCAAAATCAAGAGCGCCGGTTCGGCGGGCGCCCCATTGTCGGCCGGCGGCGATATCATCGACATTCCCCACACCGTGGTGCATGCGGTGGCGGCCGGCAAACAAGCCGCTCTGGCCATGGATTGCGATCGAACCGGAAAGGATGTCGTCAAGGTTTTCGCGGATATTCGTATCGGAAAGGGGCCTGCACTCAGCTTCAGCCGCTACATGGGCTGGCCGCCTCTTAATCCGGTACCTTTGAATTTTAAGGAAGTGGTCGATTCGGACAAAGTGGTTTACGATTATTTTCAAAAGGCTTCACGAACGGAACGCGAGGTCGAAGAAGCCGCCGGCCGCAAAAAACATCTTAAGGCCTATCAAAAAACTTTTAAAAAAGCTCAGGCGCAAGCCGAAGTCGAACGGTGCCTGCATTGCGGCCGGTGCACGGAATGCGACAATTGTCTCATTTTATGCCCCGATATGTCGGTGCTGGTACAGGACCGCAAGACCTTCGGTTATGCCTTTGATTACGATTATTGCAAAGGGTGCGGCGTTTGTTATGCGGAATGTCCGCGGCACGCCATTACCATGGTCGATGAAGTGCTCTCTCAAGAGGAGGGAAATTAATTGAAACAGGTCATTAAAGGAAATTACGCAGTATCCCACGGTGTCCGCCTGAGCCGGGTGCAGGTGATTTCGGCCTATCCCATTACGCCGCAAACATCCATTGTGGAGGAACTTTCCAGAATGTGCGCCGAAAAGGAACTGGACGCCAAATTTATAAAAGTGGAAAGCGAGCATTCAGCCCTTGCCGCGGTGGTCGGGTCAGCCACTGCCGGGGTTCGATCTTTTACGGCCACCAGCGGCAACGGGCTGTTGCTGATGCATGAAGTTCTGCACTGGGCTGCGGGTGCACGGTTGCCGATCGTTATGGCCAATGTTAACCGGGCTGTGGGTCCGGGCTGGAACATCTGGGCCGATCAAACCGATTCTTTGGCGCAGCGCGATACGGGGTGGTTGCAGATTTATTGCGAGTCCAACCAGGAAGTGCTGGATAACGTGATTTTGGCTTATAAATTGGCTGAAAAGATCATGCTGCCGGTTATGCTGACCTATGACGCCTTTTTCTTGAGCCATACCTCGGAGATTGTCGATATTCCGGAAATCGAAGAAGTCGACCGTTTTCTGCCCCCCTATCAGCCGAAATTCAGGCTGGATATTAAAAACCCGCTTACCTTCGGCGGGCTCATCTCGCCGGATTATTATTATGAACAGCGTTATGTCATGCACCGCGACTCGCTGAGCGCGCTCGATTATTATCCGGAGATCGCCAAGGAATTCGGCAAGCAATTTAAACGAAATTACGGATTGCTCGAGGAATATAAAACCGAAGACGCGGAAATACTTGTGGCCTGCGCCGGTACGATCAGCTCGGTCACGCGTTTGGCGGTCGACGAGCAGCGCAAGCTGGGCAACAAAGTCGGCTTGGTTAAAATTCGATTTTTGCGGCCCGTGCCGGTGCAAGCCTGGCAAAAGGCTTTTGGAAAAGCCAAAAAAATAGCGGTTATCGACCGTAACTTGTCAATCGGATTGGGCGGCGTGTTCAACAGCGAGATTCAAGCGGTTCTTAATGCCGGGAGTCAACGACCGGTTGTGTTCCCGATCGTGGCCGGCATGGGCGGGCGGGATGTCACATCCAAGGATATCACCGGTATCCTAGACCATGTCGCCAATCATGCACAACCCATCGAAACCCCGCTTTTTTGGGGTCTTAAGCAATAGAGGTGATACATGCAAAAGAGATTCGATATAACGAGAGAACTCATGACCGGGCGCGACTTGGTCGAACCGGGCATGCTCTCATGCCAAGGGTGCGGCGGTTCATTGGCCATGAAACTGGCCATGAAAGGCTTGGGGGAGCGGACCATGGTGGTCATTCCGGCTTGCTGCTGGTCGATCATCATCGGGGGTTATCCTTATACCACGCTGCAGGTACCGGTCATGCATGTGCCTTTTGAGACGGCGGCGGTGGCCGCTTCGGGCGTGCGTGCGGCGCTGGATATGCGCAAAGAAAAAGACATCGTGGTTATGGCCTGGGCCGGAGACGGCGGCACCTTTGACATCGGTTTGCAGTCCCTGTCCGGAGCGGCCGAGCGCAATGAAAACATTCTCTATGTTTGCTATGACAATGAAGCCTATATGAATACCGGTATTCAGCGGTCCAGCGCCACGCCGCCGGGCGCCTGGACCACTACAACGCCGGCCGGAGCGCTGAAAGCGGAACCTAAAAAAGACATAGAAAAAATATTAGTGGGGCATTCCATTCCTTATATTGCAACCGCTTCCATAGCCTACCCGGATGACGCTATCCGTAAATTCAAAAAAGCGCGCGAAATCACGGGAACCCGGTTCATTCATATTCTTTCTTCCTGCCCGCCCGGATGGGGAATTGACCCCGGCAAATCCATACAGGTGACCCGTATGGCGACCCAAGCCAATGTTTTTCCGCTTTTTGAAATCGAGAACTGCAAGACTACCATCAATGTCCGGCCGGAAAAAGAGATTTCGGTTAAGGAGTATATTCAAGTCCAAGGCCGGTTTCGTCAGGTCCCGCCGGAGATGATCGAACTTCTGGAAAGCCGGACCGACCGTAAATGGAAGGAACTGCAGCAGGAGTGTTGATCGGGTAAGCGATACAAAACCCGGATACTGAAAAAAACACATTAAAAAGGGAGGTTGCCGATCAAGACAACCTTCCTTTTTCATTTCTTCGCTTTGCATTATCCTGACCGATCTTTTGCTATTCGCTTTCTATTTAAACCCATTTTGGACATTTTGGCCTGCTAATTTAATAAAATCAAGAGCCAAAATTAGGAGCCAAAATTAGGAAAATAAGCTGTAGGGCCGACCTTTTGATGCCGGTTCTTGGAATATCAGATTCTTAGGCTTCCTTGTACCCCAGAATTGCGAAAGTCAGGTTAACTTACAGGAAAATTCCTTCAGATCACTTTTGATCTTCGGTCACCGGTCTGCCGTTTTGGGTCGCTAAATGTCAAAAAGCGTTCATAATATATCCACATTTTGCTAATTTTTTGTCATTTTTAAACTTGACCCGCAATTCGGGTTATTCTATATTCCGAACACCAAAAAAT
>RPPU01000404.1 GCA_003819975.1 Desulfobacteraceae bacterium | reverse complement strand
GCTTTTAAAAAAACAGGGGATCAACGTGATGCGAAATTGGAAAGACGATCTGGAGAGTTATCTCGATCAATTCGGCGAGGTTTTGATCAAAGAGGCGAAAAGCGCCAAATCTTAAGCAACGCATTTGCCGCAAAACAATTTTAAGCAACACAAAATTAAATACACGCGACCTGCCCGCCGAACAAGCTTTTCAACAGGCGGGAAGACACGAACATGATTGGACCCCAAACCATAATAAACAGATCGAGTATTCAGGAACCGGAACTCAGAGGCAGGTCTATATTCGCCGTCCGATCACGGCGCCTTCATAAATAGCGGTCTTGGCGCTGCGCGGTTCGAGACAATCGCCGATCCGATGGATCTGAAATCCAAGCGATTTTATTTGATCGAACAAACGATTATCCGGTTTATTCCCCACCGCTATGACGACCGTATCTGCTTCCACTAAAAATTCATTTTTCTGTTTGTCCTGAACCCAAGCCCCCCGGTCTTCAACCCGGAGCAAGCGACACTCTGTCCTGAAAGTCACCCGGTGGGTTTTGAGTTCCCGGAGCAGCACCTTGCGGGTAATGGACTCCAATTGTTCCGCTATTTTTGGAAGTTGTTCGATAATGGTCACTTCACAATCGTTCGCGGCCAGATGATGCGCCACTTCGCAACCGGAAGCGCCGCCGCCGATCACCACACATTTTTTCATCTTTGGTCTTTTACCGTTCAGAACTTCGGGCAAAGTAAAAACAATCGCCTTGTCCATCCCGCTCAAGGCCGGCCTGACGGGGATCGAACCGGTGGCCAAGACCACCACATCCGGGTTGAGGGTTTGAATCGTTTCCAAGGTCGCTTCATGATTCAAGTGGCTTTTGACGCCGAACGCCGCGACTTGGCGTTTTTGAAAATCAATCAAGGTGAGCAGTTCTTTTTTATATTGAGTGATGCTGCCGATGTTGAGTTGTCCGCCCAGGATCGGTTTTTTTTCGTAAAGATGAACCTCATGGCCTCTTTTGGCAGCCACCCAAGCCACATTGAGACCTCCGGGACCGCCGCCGATAACCATCACTTTTTTCGGTTTTTCCGCCGCTTGTATTTCCATTTCCTTTTCATGACCCAGAGCCGGATTGACCAGGCATTCGACCTGACCGATGCGGAAAATGGATTCCATGCAGGTATTACAGGCAATACAAGTGCGGATTTCGTTTAAGCGACCTTCGCGCGCTTTTTTAGGCATTTCCGGGTCAGCCAATAAGCCCCGGCCCATGCAAACCAGATCTGCCTGACCATTCTTGATAATCTGATCCGCTAGTACAGGATCATTGATCCGGCCCACGGTCATAACCGGAATACTCAATGCTTTTTTTATTTCAGCCGCGGAATCGACCAGGCAGCCTTTTTTCATGAACATAGGCTGGCAGATCCATTCCGGCGTACCATCATTACCCGCGGAAACTTGGACTACATTAATCCCGGCTTTGACTAAGATCTTCAGGATTTCAATGCTTTCAGCGACATTCAAGCCATCCGGGAGGAACTCCTGAGCGCTGATTTTGAAGGAAATGGGGAAATCGGGGCCGATTCGTTTGCGGATTTCCAAAATCACTTCTTCGGCAAAACGGGCCCGGCCGGCGACGCTGCCGCCATAATGGTCTTCACGGATATTCGAAAATTTCGAGAGGAATTGGTTGATCAGATAACCATGGGCCCCGTGGATTTCAATTAATTCAAAACCGGCTTGTACAGCTCGGACCGAAGCATCGCCGAATTTCCGGACCATCTCTTGGACCCCAGCGATGCTTAAGGGATCCACTTCTCCGCGAATAGTGGGGCAAGGCAGATTGGAAGGCGCTAGGGGTCTGCGGTTGATGATGCGAGGAGACGTTTGGCGGCCGCTGTGGTGGATCTGTACGGCCGGCACCGCCCCTTCAGCTTTCATAACCGAGGCAACACGGGAAAGCCCTTCAATCAATCGATCTTCATGAATACGGGCTTGATGATGAGAAACAATACCGTCGGCCGAAACAGCGCAGGCTTCCATGATCACCATGGCCGGTCCGCCGGCCGCACGCCGGCGATAGTGTTCAATGGTCTTTTCGGTAATGGATCCGTCATTCTCAAAAAGGAATGAGGCCAGACCGGGCATGACAATCCGGTTTGAAAGCCGGCAGCTTTTGATATTAAATGGGGTAAAAAGTTTTTCAATCATCGATATTCAGTTCCTAAACGTTTTTGTTATAGTATGACCTTGGGTGGGATGTCAAAAAGTAAATTTTTGATAAACCGAAGATATTAATGGTCTCAAAATATATGGACATATGATTTCGTCTTCAGCAGCTCTTTTTCAGACGGCAACTAAGTATATCGGGGTAGTAACGGCCAGGGCTAAAGCCTTTGCGTGGCAAGCGCTGTTATCGTTAAACTTTTTTGGAATCAGCGGGATATCTTCATTTCAAAAGGTTATCGAAAAAATCATGACCTTTGTCGTCGGTAATGATAAAAGCCGGAAAATCTTTGACCGTAATTCTGAAAATAGCCTCCATACCCAATTCGGGGAAAGCCAGGGTTTCCATTTTTTGAATGCATTCTTTAGCCAGACGCGCGGCCGGGCCGCCGATGGATCCGAGATAGAAGCCGCCGTATTTTTTGCAAGCATCCCGCACCATAGGGGTGCGGTTGCCTTTGGCCAGCATGATCAGCGATCCGCCTTTTTGCTGAAAAACAGGGACATAGGTATCCATGCGGCCGGCCGTGGTCGGTCCCAGCGAACCGGAAGCATATCCCGAAGGAGTTTTGGCCGGGCCGGCATAGTAGATAATGTGGTCTTTGAAATATTGGGGCAGGCCTTCACCCTGATCCAGGCGTTCCTTGAGCTTGGCATGGGCCATATCGCGGGCCACGATAATGCGGCCGTTTAATCTAAGGGCCGTGGCCACCGGGTATTGACTGAGCTGGGCGCGAATTCGATCCATGGGTTGTTCCAGATCGATGCGGATTGCTTTTTCTTCTTTAAAATCCGGGGCAGGGAGAAATCGGGCCGGATCGGTTTCCAATTGCTCCAGAAAAATCCCTTCAGAGGTAATTTTGGCTTTGGCATTGCGGTCGGCCGAGCAACTGACTCCCAGGCTGATGGGGCAGGAAGCGCCATGGCGGGGCAAACGGATGACCCGCACATCCAGACAGAAATATTTACCTCCGAACTGAGCGCCGATATTGGAAGCTTGCGACATTTTGAGCAATTGTTCTTCAAGCTTTTTGTCCCGGAATCCTTGACCCCCTTCATTACCGGTTTCGGGCAAAGAGTCCAAATATCCTGCTGTGGCCAGTTTCAAAACCTTCAGGTTGGTTTCCGGAGAAGTTCCGCCCACGACAAATGCCAGATGATAGGGCGGGCAAGCAGCCGTGCCCAAGGCTTTCATTTTGGCGGCCATAAAGGCCGGTAAAGCTTCCGGATTCAGGATGGCCTTGGTTTCCTGAAACAGGAAAGTCTTGTTGGAGGATCCGCCGCCTTTGGCGATAAAAAGAAAGCGGTATTGATCTCCGGGTACGGCATAAAGATCGATCTGGGCCGGTAAATTACACCCGGTGTTTTTCTCTTCATACATGCTGAGGGCGGCGTTTTGCGAATAGCGAAAGTAGTTTCGGGTATAGGCCTGAAACACGCCTTGGGACAAGGCGCGACTGTCGTCATTTTCGGTCCAGATCTGCTGCCCTTTTTTAGCGATCACGAGGGCTGTGCCCGTATCCTGGCACAAAGGAAAAACACCTTCCGCGCTAATAACTGCGTTCTTGATCATTTCCAAGGCCACAAAACGGTCATTATCCGAAGCTTCAGGATCGTTTAGAATAGATGCGAGTTGCTGAATGTGCTTGCGGCGGTAAAAATGGGAGATTTCTTTAAAGGCGGTTTCAGCTAAAAGCGTCAGCCCCTCCGGCGCAACCTTAACGATCGGTTTTCCTTCAAAGGCGTTTACCGAAACAGTGTCGCGGGTCAACAGGCGATAGTCCGTTTGATCTTCATGTAAAGGAAGCAGTTCCTGATAGGTGAAATCAACAGTCATGGTGTTTCTCCCATTCAATTTTAGACTATTATTTTACAACTCGGGATCTCTAAAAATTCACTGAATTGGTTACGAGACTCTTAAAAATCGGCTAAATAGGAACAATCAATTCCTGATAAGACGAATTTTTAGAGATCCCCAACTGTAACAATGGTTCGGTTGACCGTCATGGTGCGTTTCCCTGTAGGGGCGACCGGCCGGTCGCCCCTACTCTTTTATGAGCTTCGTTTTTCGGATAATGATTAAAAGTTATTTGCTCAAGCGCGCGATGTCGTTCACCAATTGACGCACGGCATTGGCGGAGTTTTCAAGCGCTTTCTGATCTTCGGCGCTTAATTTCACCTGGATGACTTCTTCGACGCCTTTGGCGCCCAGTTTAACCGGCACACCGATAAACAGATCGCGAATCCCGTATTCGCCTTCAAGATAAACCGCGCACGGCATGATTTTTTTCTTGTCTTTGATAATGGCTTCGGCCATTTCAACCGCGGCCGAAGCCGGGGCATAATAGGCGCTGCCGGTTTTAAGTAGGTTGACGATCTCCGCGCCGCCGGTGCGCGTGCGTTGCACCAAAGCTTCGATCCGATCCGGTTTCATGAGCTCGGTGATGGGAATGCCGGCCACGGTGGTATAGCGGG
>RPPU01000403.1 GCA_003819975.1 Desulfobacteraceae bacterium | reverse complement strand
ATCAAATCGATCGGATGGCGATTCAGCATACTTTGCTCCACTTTGTTTTTCAACCACTGCGCAGGAGCGACCAGGTGCAGGCGGGATTCCCGGTAAATATTTTTTTTGTCCGTCCATAATAGCGCGCTGGCATCGGCCCGGATGGGAGGTTCGACGGCCAGGTCCGGGCAATCGCCACAACCGGTTTTCCATTTTTCGCATGCAAAGGAGTGGGCGCAATGGCCCGTGAGCGGATGCATGTCGTGCAGGGTCCAAACCGTGGGTTTGGATTGAGATAAGGCGGATAAAGAAAAAGGGTTGAAATAGCCGCCATGCAGATTATGCAAGTGCAGCAGATCGGCCTCGCGCACCCGGGGGTGATCGACCAGTTTATGGCTGCCCTGAAATTCATAATATAATAACCCGTTATTGCGACAATGTTCGCGCAAGGAGAGATCGGGCTCGATATCGAAAGCCTGCGAGTATTCGGCGGGATCTGCTTTGAATCCGACCAGCAAGCCGGACCGGTCTCCGGCCGTGCGTTGGGCTTGGGCCAGGCGGGCTGCAACTTTGGCGGCGCCGCCCGAGGTGTCATGCGTATGGATATGAACGATATTCATTGGGAAAAAGAAGTCAGAAGCGCGAATTCGGAAGTCCGAATCAGGACATCCGATTCCGAATGGTCGCCATAATTCGATCGTAGGATTCGGCGAAATCGTACTTGGCATGGCTTTTTAAGGCGTTTTCGCGCAATACGGCATAATGCTTCGTGATCTCCGGCAAAAGCGCGCCGATTTCGCGAATTTCCCTAAAGATTTTGCCGCAGCCGTTGTCTTCGATCAATTCGGGCATTCCGGGCGAATGGTTGACCAACATGGGGACTCCGGCCCGCATAAAGTCGAAGATTTTACCGGCCGAACCTCCGGCATAAATGAAGTTGGTGTTGATCGGCGCGTAGTAAACCAAGCCGATATCGGCCGATTGAAACGCGATCGATTTAGCGGCCGGCGGCAGGATGTCGGTTGACAGAAAAAGTCGCCGCGGGTATTCCGCGATGCGATCCTGAATCCGGCCGGCGAAAGTCTTGTCCGGAATCCAGCCGTGCAAGACCAAAGCAAAACGGTTCGGCCAATTCGGAGCGGTTTGCAGAAAAAGGTCGATGCCGTGTTCGGGCAAAAGCGTGCCGATGGCCAAAACGACAACCGTTTCGGCGGTCAGCGCGAACTTGTTCCTGAAGTAATCCTTTTTTTCCGGAACAACCGGATCGAGCGTGGTATTGTAAAGAACCGCGATTCGATCGCGGTCGATCGCATTCAAACCGGCCAGAATATCGGCCCGCGCCCGATCCTGCGTAATGGCGAGCAAAGCCTGTTTTGAAAAGGAGCGTTCCAGTCGCTTTAAATCGTCTTCCCGGTCATATAACTCCAGGGAATGATAGATAAAAGGGGTGTTCCAGACCCGGCTCAGACACGCGGCCCGGATCAAGCCGTGCGGGTCAAAACCGACGAGCCATTCGTAGGTTTTTTTTCTCTCACCAGCGCGGCGCACAAACGATTCGTCTCCGGAGGGTATGGTCGGAGTTCCCGGTGTTTGGGTAGCATCCGATTTTAATCGAGGATAAGTCAGAATGTTAATCGAAGGTTCATTTAATTGCGGGCGGTCAATGCCGAGATCCCGGCATAAGTCGTCTTCATCCATATAAAGATCGACATCGTATCCCTGTTGCGTCAGATAACGAGCGGTCATAATCACCGGTGTGGAGATGCCGATCCAGCCATGCGCGGTTATCAAGGCAATGGTTTGTTTTTTTCGGGGCATGAATCGAAACTCTATTTCAACCTTCGGCGCCACACAAAAGATTCCAGGTATTCAGGCCCGGTTCTTTGCCGGTCAACCATTCGGCAGCCGTAATCGGTTTTAATTCGTTTTGCGTTAAAAACATTTTTATTTCCGGCAAAAACAGATAACGCATGCAATGGGTTTCGGTGAAATCGCGGACCCTATCGCTTTCTTTTTCTTCGACAGTGAAACAATAGGTCACATCCACCCGATTTTCATTGGGATACAGCAGAGGCCGGGCCAGGCGGGTTACCTGAATCGATTCATCCTCTGCTTTTTTCATGCGCGGCACGGGCAAATCGGTCAATACGGCCGGACCATACCAGCAATCAAATAGGAACAAACCGCCCGGTTTCAGATGCAACCGGGCCGTGGCGCAGAAAGCGTTGAGATCCGGATGGGTTGTTTGGTAGTTGATAACATGAAATAAGGAGATGACGATATCGAACGTTTTATTCAGCCGAATTGAACGGGCATCGCCTTGGATATATTCAAGATCGCTATCCCCTAATGTTTTTTTTCGGGCCAAATTCAGCATTGGCTCCGAGCGATCCACCCCGGTGAGCCGATAGCCTTTATCCGTCAGGTGACGGTCATGATTTCCCGATCCACAGCCGAGGTTCAAAACGGACCAACCCGATCGATGATGAGCGCGAATGCATTGATGGATATATTCGGCTTCAGCCGCATAATCTTTATCGCCGTAAAATAGATCATAGTAACGGGCATATTCGTTAAAAACAGTCATGACAAACTCTCCCGGACCGCGTCGGCCACTTGACGAATTTGGTGATCGCTTAAAGCCAGGCCGCTCGGAATATACAAGCCCTGCCGCGCCAGCCGTTCGGCCACGGGATAGCGCTCTCCGCGGAACAGACCCCGGTTTTGAAATACGGGTTGCTCATGCATGCCCAGGAAAAAAGGGCGGGTCTCCACTTCACGTTCGGCCAAGCGCTCCGCCAGTTGAGCGGCAGTCAGACCAGTCTTCTCTTCCAGCACCAGGCCAAAAACCCAGTAGACATTTTTCGCCCAGGGCTCTTCCGCCGGCAAATGAATACCGGGCACATCTTTCAGCAACCGGTTGTAGGCAGAAGCGATCTCGCGTTTGCGAATTACAATCTGATCGATACGATCGATTTGAGAAACGCCCAATGCCGCTTGAAGATTGGTCAGGCGGAAGTTATAGCCCAGTTCCCGGTGTAAAAAACGCTTCTCTTTTTGAAAGCACAGATTTCGAAGGGAACGAGCCTGCTCGGCTTGTTCAGGAGACCGGACCAACACCATGCCGCCTTCGCCGGTGGTCACCAGCTTGTTGGCGTAAAAACTGAACGTGCTGATATGACCCAAGCCGCCGCAGCGGCGGCCCTTGTACTCGGCGCCATGGACTTCGGCCGCGTCTTCAATGACGATCAGATCGTGACGCCGGGCGATATCCAAGATCGGATCCATGTCGGCCGGATGACCATAGATATGCACGACCAGAATGGCCTTTGTGCGGGGCGTGATGCGGGATTCGATGTGCCCGGCATTCATCTGCCAAGAGCGCGGGTCCGAGTCCACCAACACCGGGATCCCACCGGCGCGCAACACTGATTGAACCGGAGAGATAATCGTGAAAGCCGGTAAAATAACTTCATCGCCGGGTTTCAGATGAAGCAAAGCGACAGCCAGGTCCAGAGCCGCCGAGCCGTTGCTTACGGCTATACCGTGCGGCATGCCGCAATAAGCGGCCCAGCGTTCTTCAAAAAGGTCCAAGTACTTTCCGGATGAAGAAATCCAGCCGGACAGCAAGGCTTCGTTGACCTGTGCTCTATCGCGATCCGTGATCAACGGTGCTGCGACCGGAATCATTAAAACGACTCCTTTTCAAGCAGCCCGGTATAAGGCCCTTGCTTGATTTCGAAGAAGATCGTGTCGTCGAGACATTTTAGGCAATGCCCGCCGGCCACCAGCAGAATGATGTCGTCTTGTTCCAAAGTCCAGGTTCCGAGGTACGTTTTTTCAAGCGCATATAATTCAACTTCGGCTCGGCCCCGGCGCACGATCAGGGTTTCGGGGGTGCCGATCAGGTGGCGCTGCAGGGGCAGGTGCATATGGCGGGCCACGGTTCCGTCTTTGGGGTAGATCACAAATCCGGCCTGCTGATAATAACTGGGCGGCGAAATGAAGGTGGTTTGCCTGGGTTGATAATCGCGGCGGATGATGGTGGCGATGTGCTGATCGTGCCAAGTGATGTGTTCAATGAGTTCGTTCTGTTCCATGGCGGGTCATCCTTTCAGGAAATGGCACGAGATCTGGTTTTATAATAATGGTCTTGAAAAGCGTTTTCGTAATCGGCCAGGGGTTGGCGGGCCACGGCGTTAAAGCATTGGACGATTTCGTCATATCGTTCAAGGGCCGCAGTCAGAGACTGATTCCGGCGGCGAAAACCCGACAAAACGGCCGGCACCATGTCGGGCGCCGGTCCGGAAGAGAGGAACGACAGGCCGGAGAAAAATTCGCCGATGAGATCCACGGTCCGGATGCGCCGCAGGGCGGCTTCATGTGCGACCGCGTCGCGGAATTTGGCGTTCATGTAGAGCAGGGCCACATAAAAGGAAATGCGCCGGGCCTGTTCCATGTCCGCTGCGCTGAATGTGTCGGAGCAGCGGACGAGAAAAGTGTTGGAATCGGCCAGTTTAATTCCGTATTTTTCTTGTTCCCGGAAATAGCGCGAGCCCGGCAAGGCGATCAGGGGATTGGTCAAAATGCGCCGGACTTTTTTCAGGGAGAGGGCATATTCCAGGGAAGCGAGATAACCCTCCAGATTGTCGCCGGGCAAGCCGTAGATCAAATCGACGGTCATGTTGGATTCGGGAAAGCGGCGGACCAGT
>RPPU01000402.1 GCA_003819975.1 Desulfobacteraceae bacterium | reverse complement strand
TTGATCAAAAAACCGTGCGGACCTGTTCGCTCGCGGATGTGCGCGATCCGCAACTGGCTCGGCGCCTGGCCGACCGGTTGATCGCCCTGAATGTCCTGCCTTTGAATGGATTGAAACCGGTCGATCTTGAGATTCGGGAAGCCCGGGGCCAATTGGTTTTGCATGCGCGCGATTCTACGGTTTTGTCCGTGCCCATCCAAACGTTCGAAGCCGATCCGGGCTTATGGCTCACCCGGTTTTCCGCCCAAAGCGATATGTATGAGGGGCTGCGGTCATTGGTTTTTGTTTCTTTGCTCCTGGCCTTTCCGCTTCTTCTATTCATGGCTTTATACGGCTTTTTAAAAATGCTGCTCGGGTTTTTGTTCAAACCGGTTGCCGCTGTTTGGCTCACAGCCGGAACAGGTCTGGGGCTCGGTCTGCTTTTTCTGATGCCCATCATGTCCATAAATAAAGAGAGTCTGCCGGACCCGGTTGCCGGGTTGAATTCCGTAAAAAATACGGATCGTTTGTCGGCTTTGCGGGTTTGCGAGCGGCAAAAACGGGACATCGCCGCATTGCCTCAATATAAAGAATTGCTGCGCAGCCCGGAAGTGCCGGAACGCTATTGGCTGGCGAGGGCATTGGCGAACAGCCCGGGACCTTCGAGTTTTGAAGATTTATTGGGCTTATTAAAAGATCCGGAACCGATCGTGCGCTGCCAGGCTTTGTACGCCTTGGGACAAAAAGCCGAAGCCCAAGCGATCGAACCCGTGCTTGCTCATATAACCTCTTCGGACCATTGGTATGTCCAGTGGTACGCGTACGGAGCATTAAGGACATTGGGATGGCGCCAAAAACCGTTACCCTGAATACCGCGCTCCTGGCTTTAGCCTGGGTTGTTGGGGTCGAGATCCTGGCGGGAATAGCGATCCTTTATCTGGGATTGCCCGGTTTGGCTGTTACCGGCGCAGCGCGTTTAATCCAAACCGCTTTGATCCTTTGGGTCGTTTTCAGGCATGAACACGGATTCGCCAATGTCGGATTGAATAAAGCGGATTGGATCTCCGGTTTGAAAGCCGGATTGATCTGGTCGGCCGGGTTCGGGGCGGTAGCCGGTTTGGGTTTCGGAATTTTTTATTTACTCGGATATAATGCCTTGTTTTGGATTCGCGCGCCCTTGCCGGCCGGTTTCGAGCGTGGGTTGTATTTTCTGGTCGGCGGTTTGATTGCGCCGATCTGGGAGGAGATTTTTTTTCGCGGGGTTGTTTACGGATATTTACGACGTTGGGGCGTTCTAATCGCCCTGATCGCCACCACGGCTGTTTTCGTATTGCTGCATTCGGTGCAAGGTTTTCCCCTGAATCAAATCGTGGGCGGAGTCGTATTCGCTTTGGCTTATGAAAAGAGCGGCAAGCTGTTGGTGCCGATCACGATTCATATCCTCGGTAATCTGGCGATTTTCACGCTTTCCTTGTTATGAAATACTCGCGTCAATCCACCTTCTCTTATAGGGGTTCAAGATTTTGAACCCCTACGGGGATCAATCTTTATATTCTTGTTCGCTCTTCAACTTTGAACCGTGAACTGTGAACCGTGAACCCTATAATCGTGAACCGTGAACTTCGAACCCTATCGGTTAGAACTTATTTGATTGAAAACGGTATATTGACCGCCACCTTCTGCTCTTCTTTCGATGGATCCATGAAATAAAGCGTCTCGGTTTTCGCGTCCCAGGTCATGGGCTGGTTGGTGTAAGGATTTTTGCAAAAGACGAGGTCTTGCTTTAAAAAGGCCTCGATTTTTTCCTTGGCGATCCGGTCATGCCGGATGCGTTGTTTGACATTTATCAAACGGATCAGACCGTCCAGGTTGTCAAGCCGATAGATGTAAGGTTCAAAACTCGGTGCGGTAATGGACAGCAAAATGACGCCAATCGGATTATACCCAACATCCAAAAAACCGAAGGAGGGCGCCGATTTTATATCGGGAGAAAATGGGCGTTTATCTGCCGGTAATCGGGACCATTCAAGCAATTCTTTATGATTTTGGAAAAATAGATTGACGGTTGTATTGTGTTTGAAAACGAATTTTTGTGGAAATTTTTGCAATCGGCCGATACTTTCAAAAGGCAAGCCAAGAGTACCGGATTGAAAAATGGAGTTGATAAACTGAAATTCGCCTTGTAAAACTTTCGTGAAGTCCTTTTCTTTGTCGGAAAGCAACGGTAGGGCTAATTTTTTTTGGAATGATTTCTCAGCAATATCCTGATCGAGCAGTTCGGAGTATAAGTACAAATCACGATTCAACAAACTCACACTGACCATTGAAAAAAGCGTGTTGTCGGATCGCAATAGATTTTGACGTTGAAAGTTTATTTCTTGCTGCAGGCTTTCCAGGGATTCCGGGCGTTTTCCTTTTAAATAATTTAGAGTTGTCCGGGCTATAAAAAGCTTATGCGCTTTCAAAATCGAACCGGCCTGGATCATGGGAGTCTCCGGTCCGCGTATCGCGTCATTATTGTAGCCGGTATAATGCGCCAGGCCGATATAGTTATCGAGCAAAAATTCGTATTTTTTAATCAGTGTATCGAATTGCTTTTGTTCGGTACGGAAGCGGGTCAGGCAATCCGGCTTAGTGGCATCGCATAGATTGTCAAGGTCTTTATCGGGTGAAGGCATTTTAGGGGAGAAACAAGCCGGAGAAGGGGGTAGGGGTGTTCCTTGTTTTTGCGCGAGGGCTTTTTTTTGCTCATATCCATTGTACTCTTTAATACATTGCAGCCCGGCCTGATGGGGGTTGATGCTGGGGTCGGCACTGAATCCTATCAGAGCATAATATAGGTTGTCGGCTTCGGCCACTTTTGCCGGTTTCGCGGCCAGCCATTCCTTGGCTTCAGGGTTTAAGGGTTGGTCGCGGCTGATCAGGGATAGGATGAAAAAGCAGGCAGAAATCAGGAGCATGTTCAGGAGGCCATAAGAAAGAGATAAGCCGATCGACTTGGTCAGCGGACCTCTGAATATTTTAAAAAAGA
This sequence comes from Desulfobacteraceae bacterium, assembly GCA_003819975.1. Next base: position 1,696 of record RPPU01000402.1, on the reverse strand, counting down.
GGAAAGAGCAATAACCCAAAGACAAAAGGCCGGTGAGCAGATAACCGACCCAGGAGTTCCAATCAAAAATTTCCGGCAAGGATAATAGTAACAGAGAGGGGATTGCAAGGGCCAGACTGGTCAGCAGAATTTTCTTTCCGGTCATTCGAAACAACCTGAAAGAAAGGAATAGGGATAAAGGAGACAAGATCAAAAGGACGAAAACCCCGATGATCACCAAGTAGATGGCGAGATACAACATGATGTTGGATTCCATGAAAAGTCCTCTCCTCCTTAAGTATTATTATTAAAATTTAATGACAAGCTTGTCAATTTTATGGATGTATAAAAAGAAATCGAATGAAGGTTTCAACCGAAAAAACAAACAATATTATTTATGGTTCAGTCATGATCGCTGTCATCTTGGGTGTATTCAATGATCGCAGGCTAAAGCCTGCTATCTTATAGAAATAGGCAACGTTGAAGTTCTTCCTGATAAAAAATGTTCCACATAATCAATATTCGCCAATCCGCCTACAATAAATCTAAGGTGGGCAGGAACTATAGCGAAGCCAGCTCGCAGAACTGCATAGAGTTGTAAACTTAGTTATCAGGAAACGGAATTTGAATCGCCACCTTCCGCCCTTCGCATAAAGGATCCATAAAATAAAGCGTTTCTGTTTGCGCATCCCAGGACATAGGTTGAATGGTATAGGGATTTTTGTAATAGGGGAGATCCTGTTTTAAAAAAGATTCGATTTGATTCTTGGTGATCCGATCGTGCCGGACAAGTTGTTTTATTTTCACCAGACGGATCAAACCGTCCAGGTTATGAAGTCGATAGATGAAAGTGCTATAATTCTGCACTGGAATAGCGATTGTAAAAAGAATAATTCCGTGAGGATTATAACAGACGTCCCAGAAATTTGGAGAGGAAAGTGTTTTAATTTTTGAAGAGGTGAGTTTGGCAGACGGCAGCCGGGTCCAATCAATTATGTTTTTATAAAAATAAAAATGCTGATTACTCGTGGCATTGGGTTTGAAAAATATTTTCTGCATAAACTCTGGTACGTCACTTGGTATTTTTATGCTCTCAGGAACGGGACTTGTCTGTAAAAAATAGTAATTTGCCAACCGAAATTCACCTTGAAAAATTTTTTCAAAGTCTTTTTCTTTATCGGAAAGTAACGGTATTTCTAATTGTTTTTGAAATGGCTTTTCCCCGGTGCGCTGATCTAGAAGTTGGGAGTAAAGATATAAATCCCGCTCCAAAAGAGTGATAGTCAGCATTAAATAGAAAAGATTGTCGGCTCGCGCCAGGCTTTGACGCTGGAACAGCATATCCTGCTGAAGGTATTTAAGCGATTCAAGCTGTTTTCCTTTCAGATAAATCGAAGCCATTTGAGTTGTAAAAAGTTTGTGAGATTTACGGATTAAGCTCGCCTGCGGGAAAGGAGATAAGAGTCCACCCATGGTGATATTGCTGTAACCGGTGTAGTGCGACAGGTCCGTATAATGATCAATCAGAAATTGATATTTTTTAATTAGCGCGTCAAATAGACTCTGTTCCTTCCGAAGCCGCTTCAGGCAGTCCGGCTTTGTAATATCACATAGATTGTCAAGATCCGTAGCGGATGCAGGAAATTCAGGAGAGAAGCAAGCCGGAATTGGAGGGATAAGTGTTCCCTCTTTTTGTGCTATTGATATTTTTTCTGCA
>RPPU01000401.1 GCA_003819975.1 Desulfobacteraceae bacterium | reverse complement strand
CTGGAGCAAAGGTTCATGGCGCAACAGGCCGGCTACGACCACGAGTACGGCCAGAGCCAGAATAGCATAAAGTAGAATTTTGCTGAAATGCTCGATCTTGCGGGTCAGGGGTGTCGAGAGATCGGCGGCGGTGGAGATCAGATGGGCGATCTTGCCGGTTTCGGTCTGCTCGCCGATGGCGGTCACCCAACCCCGGGCCTGGCCGTAGGTGACCAGGTTTCCGGCAAAGGCCATGTTGCGGCGGTCGGCCAGGACCAGGTCTTCGGGCAGGACATCGGCTGTTTTATGAACCGGCACCGATTCCCCGGTCAGCATGGATTCATCGATCTGCAGGTCCTTGGTCCAAAAGAGGCGCAAATCGGCCGGCACTTTGTCTCCGGACTGCAGCAAAACCAGATCGCCGGGCACCAGATCCTCGGAAACAATCGTGTCTTTGCGGCCATCGCGGATGACGGTTGCGTTGGTGAGGACCATGCTTTTCAGGGCCGCAATGGCCGACTCGGCCTTGGCTTCCTGGAGAAAGCCGACCACGGCATTGATCAACACCACGCCGAAAATAAAAGAGCTGTCGCTCCATTCCTGAAGAATAAGGGTAAAGAGTCCGGCGGCCAGCAGAATATAAATCAGGGGTTGATTAAACTGGGCTAAAAACCGGATCAAGGGGCTTTTAGCCGGCCGGGAAGCGACCCGGTTGGGACCGAATTGCAGTTGCCGGTGCTTAACATCGAATTGAAAGAGACCCTGCTCCTGCGAGGTTTTGAGGTCTTTTTCCACCTCGGCCAGGAGCAAATGGTGCCAGGAGGGTTGCAGTTTAATTTCCATATGTAAAAATCTCCGTCGGAATGTGCAGGTTTCAGCCTGCATCCCTTTTTAAATTCCGGTTCATCCGGGCTGCGGTGTCTTTCGGTTGCTGCAAGTCAAATCCGGAAAGGATGGACAGGAATTTCCAGACATGCCCGACAGTTTTAAATCGGTAAAAAGCACGGGTTTTTTTACCGGATCCGACCCGAATGGTCATATCATTTTGATTAAATATTTTAAACGCATCTTCATCGGTCATATCGTCGCCGACATATATTTTTAACTTGTTTGCGGACCTGGGAATCCATTGCAACAGATGTTGAATGCCGCGGCCTTTGTCCCATTCGATATTGGGCCGAATTTCGAACACTTTTTTGCCGTCAGTCGATTTCAAGAGGCCTTTTGCGGCTGTAATTTCTTTTAAAATCAACGCCTTCAGAATGAATTTCGTGTTTGCCGCCATGGCGCGGTAATGAATGCTGGCAGTCAAGGTTTTATCTTCGATCCGGACGCCTGGCAGGGATTGTATCCTTGTTTTAAGTATTTTTAAACAGTTTTTCAAAGTTATAGAAATTTTGCGGGCTTGGGGATGCACCCAATGCTTGCCTTGAAAAAATATTTCCAGCCCGTGATTGCCGATGTAGGCGGCGTTTTGGGTCCCGACCATTGCTTTGATGTCTTTCAAGGCCCGGCCGGTTACAATCGCCAGAAAATATTTTTCATTAAGATCCTTTAATATCTTCTTTTTTGAAGCATGTAAAAGAGCCAATTCCGGCCGTTTTTTTATGGAAACCAGGGTGCCGTCATAATCCAGAAACAAAAATATATTTGGGGTCTTCAAGGGCCGTGTCACAGGTAAATAATGTCCTCGTTTTGATCCACGGATAAAAACAGTAAAATATAATCGCGGATGTGGCGGGTGATTAGATAATTATTTTTGATATGTTCCCGGCCGTTTTGTCCCAGCTTGCGGGCATAATCCGGTTCGTTCAATAATTGCTTGATCCAATAGGCCGTGCCTTCGATCGAATGAGTCAGAATGCCGGAATATTTGTGGGCGATCTGCAGCGGAATGCCGCCCACGGCCGAAGCAATGACCGGTTTTGCCTTCCATAGTGCTTCGGAAACGGTCAGGCCAAAGCCTTCTTTTAGGGACTTCTGCAGGACAATGGTCGAAGCGCGCTGCAGCGCGTTGATCTCCAGATCGCTGGAAGGAGGCAAAAAGAGAATGAAGATATCCGGATCATTCCCGGCTTCATGCGTTACTTCTTCCAAAACTTGCATGGCTTCGGGATCGTCGGTGGCGCCGCCGCCGGCCAAAACCAGCTGGCAATCCACGTGATTTTTGACCGTCTTATAGGCTTTGATAACACCCAAGGGATCTTTGAGATAATCGAACCTGGAGACTTGGGTGATGATCGGTCTTTTCATATCAATTTGGTAGCGCTCACAAACCTCAATAATGATTTCTTGCGTGAGTTCACGGTTTTTATCGGAAAGGGGGTCAATGGAAGGCGAGATGAGTGCTTGCCGGATCGGCAGCGGGCGCGAAAAGGCCGGCGCCGAGAAGACGGTATAATCGTATTTTTGGATATAGGTGTATAGAAAATCCCAAACCTCTTTTTTGGGTTTGGTAAAATCGATATGACAGCGCCAAATCCATTTCCGGCCGATTTCAGGCCGTTTTTCTATCAATGCAATGGGCTGCGGGTCGTGGATAAAGAGAATATCGCCGTAAAGATCCAAGTCCTGAAGATTCCGGCGGTTCACTTCAAGGAAAAATTGAAATTCATCGTTGGTTATCTCCACGTTGACGCCGTGCAGGGCATTATGCATTTTTTTGGTTATATTAAAAAATTTCTCATTGCCTTTAATCACGTCCCAGCGGGCATTGACGCCCAGGTCTTTCAACAAAGGCAGCATGCGGCTCAGAATCTCAGCCACACCGCCGCCCACGGCCGTTGAATTGATGTTCTGGATGACCTTGCCCTTTAATCTTTCCGCTAACAGATAAAGGTCCTCAATCGTGTCTTTACCGGTGATCGGTATATATTCTTCAATGAGAGACATGCTTGACCGCCATTTGAATTATTTTTTTTCTCAACCCTTCCAGAGTCATGGTATAGGGATCCAGTTTGGCGATTTCTTGCGCCAAGGCCTCATATCCTTTGGCTTCAAGCCAATTTGAAAAATCATTCTCGCCGCGTTCGAGCCGCAAGCGGGCTTCGAACACATGAAAATAAAGAGAGTGGATGCTGATTTTGTTCAGAATCTCGATAAATTCGGTCAGGTTGTCGGCGGAATAGGGCGTTGGGAAAATAAAAGTCCGGCAACTCATGAAATGAAATTCTTCGCCTTCCTGGCAATGCATGTTATTTTTGCTGACTTTCAAATAGTTTTTAATGATTTTCATAAATGCTTCTCTTAAGTCGTTGATTTTATTGAATTGGATCGTATCGATGCTGGCAAATCGTTCACTCAATTCATCCAGAGTCAGGGCATTATTGATCCAAAAAGCAAAATCGTTGGGAGGTTCCGGTGAAAGATAGTGATGTTGCTGCAGGAATTTATGTGTGTGATAATAGATGCTGGAAGCGGGAACTTCCTTGATACCGTAAAGCAATTCCCGCAAATTATTCGCTTTGCGTCCCAGCAGTTCAATCAAATGATGACGTGTTTTGAATTTAAATGCATCCGCCATTTAATACTCCACAATGTATTATGCATAAAGAAAGCGCCGTATGTATGAAAAATCGGCTGAAATCCGCACTTTGATAAATAGACGACTCTCTTAAATGAAATTTAGTTTTTTTGATGTTTATTCCCTTCAGGATTTTTGACCCTTAGGATCAAAAATCCTTTTACATCAGTTTTTTCATTTCGTTGATGAATTTTCCGGCCCAGCGAAAAACATTGTTTTCCCGGACCGTTTCCCGCATCTTCTGCATGCGGGAGGATTGTTCTTCTTTTGGCATTTCCAGGGCTTGTTTGATGGCATCGGCGAATTGTTCCTCGGCCACCGGGTTGACCAGCAAGGCGCCTTCAAGTTCACGGGACGATCCCGTGAACTTGCTTAAAATCAGGACGCCGCGTAGGTCCGTCCGGGAGGAGGCGAATTCCTTGGCCACCAGATTCATACCGTCATGCATGGAGCTGACGATGACCAGATCGGCCGCTCGGTAATGACTGACGACTTCTTCCAGGTTGAGATGCACTTTATGCAGGATGATCGGCTGCCAGTCTTTGATGCGCCATTTTTCATTGATGCTCACCATCTGGTGATACAACTCGTCATTGTATTCCTTGTATTTCGGAATGTGGATCCGGGAAAGGGGACCAAGCTGCAGAAAGACGAATTTACCCCTGTATTCGGGATATTTTTCAAAAAAGCGGTCTAAGGCCCGGAATCGTTCCAGGATGCCCTTGGTGTAATCCATGCGGTCGATGCCGACTCCTAAAAGACGGTTGCGAATGCGAAACCCGGATTTAATGGCTTCGATTCTTTTCTCTGTTTTTAGGTTTTGCGCGGTTTTTTCCACGGATTCATAATCGATACTGATCGGAAAGGGGCGGATCAGGGTTTCCCTTCCGCCCCGGAAAATAGAGAATCGCTCCCGGTCGGACCGAGCTTCAATGAAACGGTCGGCCGTATCCAGAAAGTTCAGGCAATGATAACGGATATGGAACCCCAGGATGTCGTTTCCCAGAAGGCCATGCAGGATTTCTTCGGCCTGCGGACAAACCCGAAAGGCTTCGGGATTAGGCCAAGGGATATGCCAGAACTGCGCTACGATAATGTCGGGACGTTTTTCTTTAATATACCGGGGCAACAGGGCGAAATGATAATCCTGGATGAAGACAAAGCCTTTGTCGTCCCCCATTTCTTCGATCACGACATCGGCGAATTT
>RPPU01000400.1 GCA_003819975.1 Desulfobacteraceae bacterium | reverse complement strand
TTACGCTCGAGAAGCAGAAAACGCTGGAGCGGAATAAAAAGATTCCCAATCAGTTTCAAGATCATGCTTGGTTCATTGCCGTCGCGCCGGCAGCAAAGCCACGCTTGGCGCTTGCGGTCTTGGTCGAAAACGGCGGCCATAGCAGTTTGGCGGCCTCTTTGTCTAAACTGATGATGGAGGCCTATCTTTTAGACAAAAAACCGGTTCCCCATTAAGGACATAGTTCCGCCGGATACATCCGGCGATTAGGATGGATGTTCGATGATCGATCGCAGATTATTGCAAAATTTCGACTGGATTCTGTTGCTCATCTTGGTGATGATTGCGGTTATCAGCCTGCTGAATCTCTATAGCGCCACCTATCCATTGCGGGAAAGCGGCGGTTTGCAGATTTTTACAAAACAAACCTATTGGTTTTTAATCGGCTTTGCCGTGCTTTTGCTGATGACCGTTTTTGATTATCATTTGCTTGAAAGAATGGCCTATCCTCTCTACATTGTGGCGGTTTTTTTGCTGGTGGTTGTGCTTGCAGTCGGCGATGCGCGTTCCGGTTCACAAAGGTGGTTGAATCTCGGCGGCATGACTTTTCAACCTTCGGAATTGGCCAAAATCGCGGTGGTGATTGTGCTGGCCAAATTTTTCAACGAACATGGCGAGGTAAACGATTATCGTTTTAGGGATTTATGGTTGCCTTTTGTATTGGTCATGCTGCCCAGCGGGCTCATTCTGGTCGAACCGGATTTAGGGACGGCCTTGATCTTGATCATTGTCTCTTTTTCGATTTTTTTATTTATGGGTATCCAGCGGAATACCCTGATTATTTTATTATTGGTGGGCCTTTGCGTTGCTCCGTTGGGCTGGTTTTCATTAAAGGAATATCAGCAAAAACGGATCATGATTTTTCTGAAGCCGGATAAAGATCCTTTAGGCGCCGGGTATCACCTGAATCAATCCAAGATCGCCATCGGATCGGGTCAATTATGGGGTAAAGGTTATTTAAAAGGGACCCAAACGCGTTTGAATTTTTTACCGGAACAACATACGGATTTCGCTTTTTCGGTCCTGGCGGAAGATTGGGGTTTTGCCGGATCCCTGGTTCTTCTTTTACTTTACCTGCTGTTAACCCTTTGGGGGATTAATATCGCCAAAATTTCCAAAGATCGGTTTGGCGCCATCATCGCGTTAGGTATTATCGCTTTTGTTTTTTGGCAACTGATCATCAATGTCAGCATGACCACCGGGCTTATGCCGGTTGTCGGTATTCCTTTGGTCATGATGAGTTACGGCGGTTCCTCCACGATTGCTACTATGGCCGGCATGGGTTTGTTGATGAATATCAGTATGCGGCGATTCATGTTTCAATGAGGCGGGATTATTTTTCTTGCAATATCAAAATCAATATGATATTCAATAAGTTGTAAATTTAGGAAACTATAATGAGTAAAAAAGATGAAGTAAAGGTTATTGCTTTTTTGGGTAACAATACCGAATTTGAGGGTAAACTTACCTTTAACGATGCCGTGCGCATCGACGGGACTTTTAAAGGGGAGATCGAATCCGAAGGGATGCTTATTGTGGGTGAGGCGGCCATACTCCATTCGGAAATTCGGGTTTCCCATATCATCATCAGCGGCGAGATTCACGGCAATATTGTGGCCGCTACCCGGATCGAAATTCATGCACCCGGTAAGGTCTACGGCAATATTCAAGCGCCGGTGGTGGTCATGGAACAAGGCGCCATTTTTGAAGGCAACTGTCGCATGGAAAAGAGCGGGCCGCACGCTCTTTAAAAGCACTTTGCGCGATTGAATTTACATTGTGCCGATTCGGATGCTCCTGATCCGTTCCCGAAACGATATCGAGGCTGAATTCGCTCACCCGGTTCAACCCATTCAGAAAAGCCTTGTTTTATAAATATAAAGAGATAGCTTTATGACTATTCTGCCTGATCTAAATTTATACATACAAATCATTAATTTTCTGGCATTGCTTTTCATCCTCAACTTTATCCTTTATCGACCGGTGCGTAAAATGCTTGGCGAACGCAAAGCAACCCTGGATGAATTTGCCCGGGCCCGGGAGGAGTTTGAAACCCGTTCCGTTCTTTCCAATCAAAAGTTGCAGGAACAAAATGACGCGGCCAAACAGAAGGGAAATCAGGCCAAAACAAGCCTGGTTCAAGAAGCTTTGACCGGCCAGGAACACCTCCTGCGGGAAGCCGCGGTCACGGCCCAACAAAAGGTCGAAAAAGAACGAGCCGAGATCAATGCTCAGGAAATCACGGCCCGGCGGGCTCTGGAACAGGATCTGGATTCTTTTTCAAAAGCGCTGGCCGATAAGATATTAAGGAGGAACGGCTGATGAACCGGTTGCTCGCCAAGGTTTTGAAAACCGGCAGGTTTTTAGGCATGAGCCTGATTTCTCTTTTTGTCTTTTATGCACCGGTTTTTGCCGGCGGAGCGGAAGCGGAAGGCGGCACTTCCGGCGAGATAACGGACCTGATTAAAAGAATACTGAATTTCACTTTGCTTTTGGTTGTTTTGATCGTGGTCGTCAAAAAAGCGGGCCTGAAGAATTTTTTTTCGGCCCGAACCGAGGAAATCAGACAGCGTTTGACCGAGATGAAAAAGAGTCAGGCGCAAGCAGAGGATAAATATCGTCTTTTGGAAGAAAAGCTCAAGGCTTTTGAGCTGCAATCCCATTCGATTTTGGAGCAATACCGTGTGGAAGGCGCGGCTTTGAAGGAACGGATGTTGGCCGAAGCCCGGCAAAAAGCCGCACAAATCATCGCCCAAGCCGAAAGGACCGTTCAGCAGGAAACCCGTGCAGTAGCCGAACGCATCAAGGAGGATTTGGGACGTCGGGCGGTCCAAAAAGCAGAAGATCTGATCAGTAAAGAGTTGACCGATCAAGACCAGGATCGGTTGGTGAATGAATTCATGGAAAGGATTAAAAAGGTCCAGTGCTAAGTTCAAAAATCGCCAAAAGATACGCGAGAGCCCTGATCGGTTTAGGCCGGGAAGACGGAAACCTGGAATTGTATGACCGGGAATTGGCCGAATTTCTGGAAGTCTGGCAAACCTATGCCGAGCTGCGCTTGGCTGTTTTAAGCCCTGTTTTTTCTTTGGGAGACCGGAAAAAGATCCTGGAAAAGGTATTGGTTCAAACCCGGTTTTCAAAGACCATGGAGCATTTTTTGAATTTGCTTTTGGAGAAAAACCGACTGGATCGAGTGGCTGAAATCCGTTCCCATTACGAACAATTGAAGGATGAGATTTTAAACATCACCCGGGCGGAAGTGCTTACAGCCCGGCCTTTAAAAGAAGAAGCTCAACTCCGGTTGAACCGGGTTTTGGAAGCCTTTAAATCTCAAAAAATTAAAATGGACATACGCGAAGACAAGAGCCTGATCGGGGGCATCATTGTTAAAATCAATGACCTGGTTCTGGATGCGAGCATCAAGTCCCAGCTCCTGAGCTGGCGGGAATCACTGAAGGAAAGCGGGAATGCGTGAATGTGAGAACGTGTGAAAGTGAGAACGTGAAAGTGAGAACGTGAGAAAGTAAGAAAGTAAGAAAGTAAGAAAGTGAGAAAGTAAGAAAGTAAGAAAGTAAGAACTGATAGCGGTTTAAAAGAACAATCGCGGATGCACGCGAATAGACGCGCGTAAAGAACAGACAATATTAAATTAGCGTTTATTGGCGTTTATTAGCGGTTACCGATTACTACAAATCAGTGGAGAAAATGAATGCAAATACGCGCCGAAGAAATCAGTAAAATCATTAGGGGCCAGATTAAGGACTTTGAAAGCAAGATCGAAATGAGCGAGATCGGCACCGTCCTATCCGTGGGTGACGGCGTCGCCCGGGTTTATGGAGTGCAAAACGCCATGGCTATGGAAATGTTGGAGTTTCCGGGCGGTATCTACGGCTTATGCCTTAATTTGGAAGAGGATAATGTGGGCGTCGCCATTATGGGGGACGACACCAAAATTAAAGAAGGCGACCTGGTTAAACGCACCGGCCGGATCGCTCAAATTCCGGTCGGTAAAGCCGTTTTGGGCCGCGTGATCGATGCGGTCGGCAATCCCATCGATGGTCAGGGCCCGCTGAACGCCACGGAGTTCCGGCGCATCGAAGTCGTCGCTCCGGGCGTGATCGCGCGTCAACCGGTGAAGGAATCCATGTATACCGGTATCAAAGCAATCGATGCCATGACGCCGATCGGTCGGGGCCAGCGCGAATTGATTATCGGCGACCGGCAGACCGGCAAGACCTCCATCGGTATCGATGCCATCATCAACCAAAAAGATTCGGGCATCTTTTGCATTTATGTGGCTATCGGGCAGAAGCTGTCAACCGTGGCCCAGGTGGTCAATATTCTCAAACAACATGGCGCTATGGAATATACGACCGTGGTTTCGGCCTGCGCCAGCGACCCGGCCACGCAGCAATTCATTGCGCCTTATGCGGGTTGTTCGATCGGCGAGTATTACCGGGACAAGGGCCAACACGCCTTGATCGTTTATGACGATCTTTCCAAACAAGCCGTGGCCTACCGCCAGGTCTCCCTATTGCTCAGAAGGCCGCCCGGCCGGGAAGCGTTCCCGGGCGATATTTTTTACAACCACTCGCGGCTGCTGGAGCGGGCCGCTAAATTGAACGATGAGTTGGGCGGCGGTTCTTTGACCGCCTTGCCGATCATCGAAAC
>RPPU01000399.1 GCA_003819975.1 Desulfobacteraceae bacterium | reverse complement strand
TGAGCGGATCGTATTGATATTCCGCGGTATGGCCCAGAGCGTTTTTTTCAATCCGTTTATATTGATGAAAATAATCGTCATAGCTGAAAGTTACGGTCTGTTTGTTGGGGTCGGTGACGGTCAGCACATTGCCGTAACTGTCATAGGTATAGGAGGTGGTCAGCGCGTTAGCGCTGTCCAGAATTTGCGAGACTGTTTTGAGATCGCCGTTATCGTAATAGTCGTATTTGGTTTTGACGGTTTGACTCGTTTCTTCAATGGGATAGCTGAAGAACGAGAGCGGTGAACTATTTTCCTTCGAACTGTAGGTGGTCTTGGTTTCCAGGGTTTCGCTGTCTTTGTCCGTGCCGTCTGCGTCGGTTTCGCCGTAATGAGTCGACTTGATGATATCGATAATAGGCATGAAATCGGGAAGGTTGGCGAAGGAATAAGTATGCCCAATGGTTTGATAGCGTATGGTTCCGTCGAGGCCCGAGCTTTGAGTTATTTCCTTTGCGGGCAAAATCAAGGTTGATTTTTTCCAGCCCGCTTTGTCGGAAACATAGGTTTGATAGGTATTAGTGACGCGGGAGACCAGGTTGTTTTCGTCTTTTTCGTCGTTTTTGCGGGCATAGGTTTCGGTCTTTTGGATCAGGCCTTTGAGGATCTCGTCGGTGTTATAGTACTTCTTAACCATGCTGCCGTCTTGGGTCCATTCCGTGACGCAGCCGAAGCCCCGGAACTCGCGCTCTTTGGAATCGTAAACCCCGCAGCCGTAGAGGTAATTGGTGCGCAGGAGATAGTGATTCGGCAGGCCGCCCTGGAGGGTTTGCATGCCGTCATGCACCGTCACTTCCTTGACTACGATTTTAGAGGGCTGGTAGTTGGGGTTGTCGGCTTTGTTTAAGGGTTGGTAACTGATATCCGTGGCCGCGCCCGAGGCCTTATCCGTGATCTTAATAAGTTTGTGCCAGGATGGTTTTATCATATTTAACGAATAGTCTCTGACATGCAGACGATCCGGATAACCGTCACCATTAATGTCCAATAAGCTGGCAACAACGCAAGGATAATTTCCTGAAAATTCTTTCGTGATACCGGCCAGATCGAGATAGGTGTCTTTGGGGATGGAAAAAGTAACAGGGCTTGTCATAAAACCCCGGCCGATATTGAAATAGACCTGTAGGTCCGATGGATGCGTGCTGCCATCTGACGCGTGAAGCTTGATAAGAATATCCGGCAAGCCGTCATTATTAAAGTCCATTAAATCCAGGGTCGTATGGGTTTCAATGTCCGCCTCATTGACGGACTCTCTAATATTTTCGGAATTATTCGGCAATTTCCAGAATTCATTATAGGGTTCAAATCCATTGCCGTTATTAAAGGCAATCATGATCCTATAAGTACCGTCCGCAAACTTATAGGAATGGACTCTGTCGGGTAATCCATCCCCATTTATATCGATTAAATCCCAATCATTATGAGTATAGGTCCAGTCTCCCTCGTGCTTATGGCCATCCTTAATTAAATACGGTTCGTTTATAGGCCAATATTCCGTCTGTTTAAAAGAACCATCTCCGGTGTTAAATTTTACTCCGAAAGATAGCATGGAAGTATTTTTAACAACTCTATCCAAAAGTCCGTCGCCATTCATGTCAATCAAGTCAATCCACATACCGGCTTGATCGGATTCACGTATGGCGCAAGCGTCGCCATTCGGGTCCTGAATCTTCCAGACTCTATAATTATCTTTAAACTTTTTACCGCCTTCATTTGGATATACCCAAAATTCAGTGCCGTTACCAGTGCCTTTCAATAATCGATCCGGCAAACCATCGCCATCCATATCGACTATGTCCGAAGTATGGCCCGCAGTCTTATTCCCTAAATCATTCCATTCTTTGATGCAATTATTCGGCGAATTCCATGTACCGTCATTTGTAAAATAAATGCTGCCGTCACTATTCATATGATTAAAATATATCATAAGCTTGGAATTGTTTTCCTGCATAACTCGATCCGGCAAGCCATCCCCATTCATGTCAATATAGGTGGCCATCACATCCGGAGTCTGATCATATCTTGATAATCCTTCAGGATATAGTGGCCAGCCTACTCCAAAATAATCGGTTGGGAATGAATATGTTTTACCGAAGCCATTCCCTATGTTATCGTCATAGGAAAACACGGTGGTGGGCACGGAAAAAGCCGTATTGTCCGGATATCGGGCGCCTTCGGGTTGAATCTCCTTTACGCGCCAGTGCCAGATAAAATCAGCATCTTCCGTAATGGTCCAGGCCGCGACCTGGTTATAGGTGCCGTAATTCTGGTCTATAATCGAGACATTGATGGAACCGGGAGAAGCTGAAGACGTTTGTCTGAGAAGCGTAACCTTGCAAGGGAACCAGAGGGTATTGATCCTGCTGCCGGTGCGATAGCTGATCTGCCGGTATTTATACTGACTGTCTTGGGTATACTGGGCGTACTCGATTTTGATGATTTCTTTGGCGTTGACTTCTAATTTCTCCTTACCGTTCACGATATACTCGATCTCGTGCTGGCCTTCACCCAAATGTCGCCAGGCGTAGCGGGTGTGATCATAATTATTCCGGGAGTAGGTGTCCCTCAAACCCCAGGCATAGGTTTGGCCGTCGAATTTGCCGCCCCAAGCTTTGATGATATAGCTGTACTCGGCCCGGCTGCCGTCGTCATGCAGCACAACCCATTGGTTTTTGGTGTTATGGATATAATAATAAGCCTTAAGCACATTGGGACCGATTTGGCGTTTGAGGGTATAGACATAACGGTCATCGGTAGTGTTGGCGCCCAAATGTCCGGTTTGCACGAGTTCCTGGCCGTTCAAAAGAAAGGTATCGTCCAGGGTGTATTGGGGTATGCCTTTTTTTGTGCTGCGCTCGATCGTGCCGCCCGCTCCCCAGGACCAGCCCGAGTCGCTATGGTAGCTGAGACGGAAAGGGCCCATGGGATAGGAATAAGAGTAAGAGCCGTCTTCGCCGACCGTGCCTGCGCCGATGTCCTTTTTGGTCAAGTTGGCCTGATTATAGCCCGGGTTGCCGATGCCGGGGCCGCCGAAGTCGTCGGCAAGCACGGGCAGGGTTAAAAACAGGGCGGTCAATAACACAACACTAAAAAGCTTTTTCATGGAAAACTCCTTTGAAAAGAAGGGTTCAAGGGGCCCGTAGAGACCCGTAGAGATATAAAATTATCTCTACTCGTATGGATTATTCACCCATACGCCTCTTTCAATGGGCAAACCGACCCCCCTTTTTATATTTTCTTATCGATCTTGAACAATATCTCCAATTTTATGCAAAAAAGATTTTTATCTCCGGCCTTGATTTCAATCACTTGAGCCTTAATCACAACCACTTCTTCTTCCGGAATATAACTAAGCCACACCTGACGTCCCGGCTTCAGACGTACCGGAGCTTCGATCCATAAATGACTTTCCGATTGGGTTAAAACCCGACCAAGACCGAAATCGATTTGTTTTCCGCCAAAGCCGTAGATCCGGTAAACGGCAAAGCCGCTAACTTCTTTTCGCTCATGGGAACAGAAGCAAATCGATTTCAGATTGCCGATCGTTTGTGACCGAGTCGCAACGGCCTTTGTTTTATGCAAGACGCATACTCCCTTCGGCGCCGTAATTTGCCTTATCATTAATGGTCTAAATACATCCCAACAGTTCCTTGAGAGCCATATTTAATTCTTATCGCGCCGCCATGATTAACGGGGATAATGAACGAATATTTTTGACGATTAACGGAGTTTACGGTCGAAGCTATATCAGCTGGCGAAGGAATCATTAAATCCAAATGAGTATGAGAAAGCATGTATAAATCCGACCGGCTCAAAACCGCGACACGATCATATTGAAGAGAGGTTGACATCAAATAGGCGCCTTTTCCTATTGTTTCATTGCCTACTTGCATTGCATCGCCCATAAATCTCGTTAAAGCTACTTCGGCATTCAGATCGCGAGACCATTTCGCCATCTGGGCATTCGTTGGTTTTTCGGAAGAACTCCACAAGTAAATATTATTCCCTTCCTTATCGAGCATAACTTGGATGCCTTTGACATTGAGTTTTGCTTCAACGGCTAACCCAAGACTTTTAGCCCCTGCACCGGCCGATTTTAGCGTTTTTCTTATCGCTTTTGCGGGTAATTTTCCTCCCGGAAGAATTCCTAAAGCGGCTAAAAACATCCCGGAACCGTCGCCTTCATCCCAGGCATATTTAAAGGAACCGATGGAAAGTGGAATTGAAAAACCGGGAACATTGCCGCCGATATCGCAAAAAGCTTTGCCGGTCAACCCTTCGCCAGGATTTTTCAATCCCCACACATGCGTGGGTCTATCTGAAAAATCCATGACCGTACGTTCATTCGTTTTATTTTTCCAATAGGGGTGACTGGAATCGGGATCGGTGGGGTAATGCCCGCTCGGATCGACCAGCGTGGCCGGATTATTCTCGCAATAGGAATACGGGTTGAGCGCCTGGGAATCGAGTCCCGTCATGACCGAGTCCGGGGTGATGAAGCGGCCCAAGGCCGGATCGTAATACCGGGCGCCATAATAAAAGAGATCAACGGCTCGCTTATGGTCGATCAACCGCGCTTGATCGGCCCTATTTTGCCGGGGTTTCTCGTAATGCACGGCCCAAAGTGGGGTGATAGACAACATAATGAGAACCAATGTTAAGGTCGAAAGTTTT
>RPPU01000398.1 GCA_003819975.1 Desulfobacteraceae bacterium | reverse complement strand
TGCCGGACCGACCGGCGCTGAACAGGAACTGGACCCTTTCCTGGCCCTTAAATCGGGATTGGAAAATCTGCAAAAACTGTTTAATCAGGGTCAAGGCCTCAGCCGGCAGATGGAACAAATTGCCGATCAGGCCTCCCAGGCCGCTTCCACGCTTAACAAACACATCGACCAGGTGCGCGGTATCAGCATGGATTTGCATCTAAAAGCCCTGAACGCCATTGTGAAGACCGCCCATTTGAACGATAAAGGCAAGACCCTGGAAGTCTTGGCCCAGGAAGTCAACCGTCTCTCCGGTCAATCCATCGCTTTTGTGGATAATGTGGTCGGAGTTCTGGAATCGATCACCTACCTGGCCAAAGCTTTGGCCGAGCATACCTGGAATAAGACGAAAGCCCAATCTACCGCGGAAGACGCCAACCATTCTCTGACCACCGGCATTGAGGCGGTCACCGGGGCCTATAACGGCTTCAAAGCCGACACCCAATCGGTCGCTAAATATTCCGGGGATCTCGAGTCTTCCATCGGACAAATCCGCGCTGAACTCGGTTTTTTAAGCAAACTCACGAGTCGTTTAAACGGGCACTTGATCGCCTTGCAGGATTTAGTAAGCGCTCTGGCGCCTTGGTCGGCCGAGAGGCATGGCTCCGGCAGTCATGAAGTGAGCCATCTCTCCGCCCGTTATACCATGCAAAAAGAACGGGACATTCACAACGAGCTCTTTAACAACCCTGCGACTCCGCTAAGCCTTTCCGGTCCGACCGTGGGCCAACCCGGACCGGTTGATACGGCCGTCGGGCAGCCCCCGGCGCCGGATGAGGAAAACAAAAAAGAAGACCTCGGGAGCAATGTTGAATTGTTCTGATTATGAAATGATTCAACTGAATCATTTCATCATAAAATCCGCCTTCAGCGGATTTTAGAAAAAAAATAAAATTGCCGGAGGAGCGCATATATGACAAAGGCTAAAAACAAAAAAGAGGAAGCTGCCCCCCTAAAAATTCAGGGGCCGCTCACGATCTATGAAGTCGTCGATGTGCGCGAGCGATTCCTGGCGCACCTCAAAAAAACCGGCGAACTCAGCCTGGAGCTGGAAGCCGTGACGGATTGCGATACCGCCGGCATTCAACTGCTTTATTCGGCCCTTAAGACCGCCAAAGACCGGGAACGACCGTTTGATCTGAAAAATGTTTCCGTTGCGGTTAAAGAAGCGGCCGAACGGGCCGGAGTCAACCTGGAGCTTTTTTGCAAAGGGCAATAAAAATGTGAAACGTAAGACGTGAAACGGTAAACGTGAAAGCAGAATGGACAGACAAAAAATTTTTTCTTTTCACGTTTGACCTTTGCCCTTTCACGTTTCACTTCTCACGTTTCACCTCTCCCGTTTGACCTTTGACAAAAAAAGGAGCAAAAAAATGGCAAAAACAATCATGACGGTGGACGATTCAACCAGCATCCGCCAAATGGTCAGTTTCACTCTGCATGAAGCGGGGTATGGCGTGGTCGAAGCTTCGGACGGTCAGGACGCCCTCAACAAACTGAAGGCCAACCCGGTGGACATGTTGCTGGTCGACCTGAACATGCCCAATATGAACGGTATCGACCTGATCCGGAATGTCCGGGCTCTGGCCCAGTTTAAATTCATACCCATCATTATGCTGACCACCGAATCCCAGGACAACAAAAAACAAGAGGGCAAGGCCGCCGGCGCCACCGGCTGGATCGTCAAACCGTTCCAACCCGAGCAGTTGATCAACGTGATCAAGAAAGTGATGCGCTGAATGTTTTATTGATCCTGAAAATCCAGGATCAAAAAAACATGCCGGAATGACGTTCTATATAAAGAGGTTTTTTAAAAAAGTAGGGGCAGGTTTCAAACCTGCCCCTACAGACCGATTACCTAAATCATTATTATTAAACATAAAGGGAAATAACGAGGAAGCAAGTATGTCCACCATGAGCAACTATGCCGCGGCCTATCGCCAGGAGGCGGAAGAACTTTTGGCCGAAGTGGAAACCACGGTCCTGGAGCTTGAAGAAAACCCTCAGGACCAGGAAGCGGTCAATCATCTCTTCCGCGTCATCCACACCATTAAAGGATCGGGCGCCATGTTCGGCTTTGAACGGATTGCCAAGTTCACCCATCACATCGAGTCGCTTTTGGATAAAGTCCGCGAAGGAGATGTTCCGGTCACTAAAAAAATGATCGACCTGGTCCTGGTGGCGCGCGACCGCATCAAGGTTCTGCTGAACCTTCCTCAAGCCGCAGACGCGGCCGATGAAGAACATTCCTGGATTATCGCCGAATTTGAGGCCCTGGCCAAGCCCTCCGCGAAACCGGCCGCGCCCGCTCCGCCCGAGCCCGGAGAAACCGAATCGCCGTCCGCGGACGGACCCGCTCGGGAACGTACCTTCCGTGTCCGTTTTGATCCGCGGGCCGGTATCTGAGAAACCGGGATCGATCCGGCCCTGCTTCTGCACGATCTGCAAAAAATGGGCGAATGCTATATCGGCGCGCAACTCGAACACATCCCCGTCTTGGAGGAACTGAACCCTCAGCACTGTTACCTTTATTGGGATATGGTTCTGAATACGACCCGGGACATAAACCAGATTCGGGATGTATTTATTTTTGTCGAAGATCAGGCTGAAATCAAAATCGATCTCATCGATCAGGCCGATCCGGATAACCCGGAGGAAACCGAATATAAACGGTTGGGCGAAATCTTAATGGAACGAGGGGATCTCGATTCCGATGATCTCTGTAAAGCCCTGAAAAAACAAAAACCCTTGGGCGAGGTGCTGGTTGAACAGGAAATCGTGGACCAGGGCGTGGTCGATTCGGCCCTGGCCGAACAAAAGCAGGTGCGCGACATTCGCGAAAAAAGACAAATGGAAAGCGCCGGCTCTTCCATCCGGGTGGCCGCCGATAAACTGGACGATCTGGTGGACCTGGTGGGCGAGTTGGTCACGGTCCAGGCCCGGCTGAGCCAGGCCGCTTTTTCGCGCCAGGACGCGGAGCTGCTCTCCATTGCGGAAGCCGTGGAACGCATGACCGCCGAACTGCGCGACAACACTATGAGTATCCGCATGCTGCCCATCGGCACCACCTTCAGCAAATTCAAACGCGTGGTGCGCGATCTTTCGAACGATCTGGGCAAAGAAGTGAATCTGACGACCGAAGGGGGCGAAACCGAGTTGGACAAAACCGTAATCGAGCAATTGAACGATCCTTTGATGCATATCATCCGCAATTGCGTGGATCACGCCATCGAGCTGCCGGAGGTTCGCCGGAAGTTGGGCAAACCCTCCGCCGGAACGGTTCTGCTTTCAGCGGCCCATTCCGGCGCCAATGTCCTGATCCGGATCCAGGATGACGGCGCCGGATTGGACACGGACGCCATCCGGGCCAAGGCCATTGAAAAAGGGCTGATCCCCCATGACGCGGAACCCGCGAAAAAGGAACTCTATCACATGATCTTTCAGCCCGGATTTTCCACCGCCAAAAAGGTCACGGGCGTCTCCGGCCGCGGGGTGGGCATGGACGTGGTCAAACGCGGCATCGAAAACCTGCGCGGCGCCATTGAAATCGAGAGTGAAAAAGGCAAAGGCACCGCCATTACGCTCAAACTGCCCCTGACCCTGGCGATTATTGACGGCCTGATGGTGGACGTAGCCGATGATTTCTATATCTTACCTCTATCGGCCGTCGAAGGATGCATTGAACTGACCCGTGCGGATGTGGCCAAAGACAAAGGCCGCCACATGATTAATGTCCGCGACCGCATCGTGCCTTATCTGCGTTTGCGCGAAATCTTCACGATGACCGGTCAGACGCCCGAGATCGAGCAGATCGTGATCGCCGAAGTTAACGGCGAGCGCATGGGTTTCGTGGTGGACCATGTCCGGGGCCAGCATCAGACCGTAATCAAAAACTTAGGTAAAATGTACCAGAACATCCGCGGTGTTTCCGGCGCTACCATCCTGGGCGACGGCACCGTGGCCCTGATTCTGGATCTGCCGCAATTGGTAAAGGCCAATGGTCAACACATGGCCCAGGCATAAGAGAAGAGAGGGTTCAAGGGGTCCGTAGAGACGATTTTATGTCTCTACGTTCGAGGGATCCGTAGAGACCCCTTGAGATATAAAATATCTCTACGCGCATGTCTCTATGTTCAAGGGGTCAAGGGTGTTGGGGCAAAAATCTTTTACCCATAACATAACGGCCGAGTTAGCGAGTTACGGGTTACCGATTATGAAAAAAATTTAAAAGCCTTCTTAGTGACTTAGCGCCTTAGTGGTGAAATATAATGGAAGCAGCCGTTTCAAAAAAACCCAAGGAGCAACCTGCCGCTAACGACAGTCTTTCATCCGTGCAGATGAAAAACCGGTCCTTTGCGCGCTTCCGGGAATTTATCGAAACCGACCTGGGTATCAAGATGCCGGAAAACAAAAGGGTCATGCTCCAATCGCGGCTGCAGAAACGCCTGCGGGCTTGCGGATTCGACAATTATGAAGCGTACTGCGACTATGTCTTCAGCCCGGACGGCCTGCGCAAAGAATTGCCCCAAATGATCAACGTGGTCACGACCAATAAGACCGATTTTTTCCGCGAACCCAGCCATTTTACCTATTTGACGCAATACGCCCTGCCGACGCTGCAGAATCTGCACAGCTTTACTGGACGAAACAGCCTGAGAATCTGGAGCGCCGGCTGCTCGACCGG
>RPPU01000397.1 GCA_003819975.1 Desulfobacteraceae bacterium | reverse complement strand
AACGTCTTCTGGGCTCTAACAGCCAGGGCAGGAGCCCTCGCGCAGCAAGCGCTGTGGTGATCAAATTTATATGGAGTCCATTAAGATGTTCCGGGCGCTTATGATATGCTGACGTCGCGCTTGCTGATCTTCCGATAATGTTGAATGAATAAGAGAGTTGCCATTTGAAAAAGAAATCCGGAAGCCTCAACATGATAAAAATAGAGAATATTATTATGAGACGATTTATAAATGCAGATTTTAGCCTTTGTACGGGGAGAATGTAAAGCTGATTTACCCGGGCGCGGGTCTTTTCATTCCGGACAAATTTCAAGAAAACGGGTAATCCCCGGCCTAACTCGGTTGTAGGCTTGACAATTTGTCCAAGGAGGGCTACGATCCGGCTGTTTTTAGGGATTGATGGCAATCCGGAGATCTTTTTCAGGGTTTGGGACGAGATAAGGCCATGTTTACCGGCATCATTGAGGGTCTTGGGGAGATAAAAGAAATCAGACGCTTGGGTCAGGATTTGCGTTTGAAAATCGCTCCGCAGTTTGATATCAGCGATTGCCGGGTAGGCGACAGCGTGGCGGTCAATGGGGTTTGTTTAACCATAACGGAATTCAAAACTAAGGCCTTTAGCGCGGACGTTTCCCTGGAAACCGTCAGCCGCAGCACCTTGGCCGGCCTCAATCAAGGCAGCCTGGTCAATCTGGAACGGGCATTAAGACTTAGCGACCGTTTGGGCGGCCATCTGGTGGCAGGGCATGTGGATGGGATCGGAAAGATCCTTACAAAGGAGCAACGCCAGGGTTCCTGGTTTTTACGGGTGGAAATCGATCCCGGTCTGAGTCGTTACACCATTGAAAAAGGTTCCATTGCCATCGACGGTATCAGCCTGACCATCAACCAATGCGGTCCCGATTTTTTTGAGGTCAATATTATCCCGCAAACCGGCAAATCCACTATCCTGCTGGACAAACCCATCGGCAGCCCGGTTAATATTGAAACGGATATGATCGGCAAGTATATAGAGAAATTTTTAATAACGGAAAACAAATCTCGGCAGCCCGGGCTTTCCGGGACGCAAGACCGGAACGTCAAAATCGACCGGGCCATGCTGCTGAAGTACGGTTTTGGTGATTAAACAATGCCTATAGCGAAAATAGAAGCAGTCCTACAAGACTTACGGGAAGGCAAGATGATCGTCCTGGTGGACGATGAAAACCGCGAGAATGAAGGCGATTTGACCATGGCGGCCGAGAAAGTGACTCCGGCGGCGATTAATTTTATGGCCACTTACGGCCGCGGCCTGATCTGTCTTTCATTGGACTCGGAAATAGTGGATCGTTTAAAACTGCCTTTTATGGTCTACGACAATCGTTCGCCTTTTAAAACCGCTTTTACCGTTTCCATTGAAGCCCGCCAAGGAGTGACCACGGGTATTTCCGCGGCCGACCGGGCGCATACCATTCGGACGGCGGTGGCCGACCAGGCCAAGCCCGAGGACTTGATTCAACCGGGCCATATTTTTCCCTTGCGCGCGCGACGGGGCGGGGTTTTGGCCCGCACCGGGCAGACCGAAGGTTCGGTGGACTTGGCCCGTTTGGCAGGCTTGAAACCGGCCGGGGTGATTTGCGAAGTCATGAACGACGACGGCACCATGGCGCGTATGCCGGACCTGGAGAAGTTCGCGGCTAAACATCAACTCAAAGTCGCGACCGTAGCCGATATTATCGCCTACCGCATGCGCACCGAGTCATTTGTGCACCAGGCGGCCGAGACGATCCTGCCCACGCCTTACGGTGAATTCAGAGCCATCGCATTCGTCAATGACATCGACAATCTGGAGCATATAGCGCTGGTGAAGGGCCAGATCCATCCGGACCGGGAAGTACTGGTCCGGGTTCATTCCCAATGTTTGACCGGCGATGTGTTCGGGTCCTATCGTTGCGATTGCGGCATGCAACTGGAAAAGGCCATGCAAATCGTGCAAAACCAGGGCTTGGGCGTGATTCTTTATTTGCAGCAGGAGGGGCGGGGCATCGGCCTGGCCAATAAGATCAAGGCTTATGCTTTGCAAGACAAAGGTTTTGATACGGTCGAAGCCAATAACGAGCTCGGTTTCGAAGCGGATCTGCGCGACTACGGGGTGGGCGCCCAAATTCTCTCGGCTCTGGGAATCCGCAAAATGCGGCTCATGACCAATAATCCTAAAAAATTAGTCGGTCTGGAAGGGTATGGGTTGGAAATCACCGGGCGCATGCCGATCGAGGTGGAACCCAGGCCGGAAAATCTTAAATATTTAGTAACCAAATGTCAGAAGCTGGGGCATCTGATCAATCTCAAAGAGAGTTTGAAACCGGAAAAAAAGGAGGGGCTTAAATGACCAAAACCTTTGAAGGCAATATTTCAG
Source organism: Desulfobacteraceae bacterium (assembly GCA_003819975.1). The sequence goes on along the minus strand of RPPU01000397.1, from coordinate 2,347 downwards.
CGGAAGGTTTGCGATTCGCGATTGTGGTGAGTCGTTTCAACGAATTCATCAGCTCAAAACTGGTGGGCGGCGCCTTGGACGCCCTGCAACGGCACGGCGCTAAAGAAGAACAAATCGCCTTGGCTAAGGTTCCGGGCGCTTTTGAAATTCCCATGACCGCCCAACGCCTGGCCCGGAGCGGGCATTATGATGCCGTCATTTGTCTGGGGGCTGTTATCCGCGGCGACACCCCGCATTTCGATTACGTGGCCTCCGAAGTGTCCAAAGGCATTGCCCATGTGGCGCTGGAGACCGGCATCCCGGTTACTTTCGGTGTTTTAACCACCGACAGTCTGGAGCAAGCCATTGAGCGGGCCGGAGCCAAATCAGGCAATAAGGGTTGGGACGCGGCCATGGCTGCCATGGAAATGGTGAATCTTTTTAAGAGTATGCCGTAAATTCATTCCAGTGCGGGTTTTCCGGGCCGGAAACGTTTTTTCGGTCAATATTTATTTTTTTGTAATTACTCAGGTATTTGAAAATTTTTTTATCCCAATCATCTCTATGGCGCCCTTCGACCGATGATTTTGCGGACGCAAAATCATGTGCTCAGGGCGAACGGAGAAAGAAAATCGAACCCTGATTCCGTTCGTGCTGAGCTTGTCGAAGCACTCAAGGTAACATGATAAATCATCATCGAACCTGAGCGGTAACTATTTTTTACATAAAAGCGATCTAAACTAAAATGGGTAAGCGGCATCAGGCCAGGGAACTGGCCATTAAAGTTCTTTTTCATCTGGAATACAATCCGGGCGATCCGGTCGAGGGTTTTGACCTGATCAGCAACCATTTTGCCTCCTCCGCGGTTATTAAGCCTTTTTCCAGACAACTTGTCTTGGGTGTCTGCGGGCACCAATCCCAGATAGACCAATTGATCAGCCAATCTTCCAAAAACTGGCGTTTGGAACGCATGTCCTGCGCCGATCGCAATATTTTGCGTTTGGCGGTTTTTGAAGTTTTGTTTTTAAAAGAGATCCCGCCCAAAGTCTCCATTGATGAAGCAGTTGAATTGGGAAAAAGATACGGGACCAAGGAATCGGGAGCCTTTATCAACGGGATCCTGGATCATATCTACAATGAACTTCCCAAATCGGATGCGGCGCCTGACCCGGATACGCCGGACCGGGACAGGGAAGTAAAACCGGAAGAGTAATCCATCATGAAATCGATTCATCGTTTAAAGAATATTTATAGTCTGATTATCCTGGGAACGGCGTTGAGCGCCTGGCTGGCGGCCGGCTGCGGTTATCATTTTAAGGCCGGCAGCGAGGCGGTCGGAATTAAAATCGAATCTCTGGCCATTCCCTTAATGGCCAGTCCTTCCTCGGAACCGGGTTTTGAAGCGGATTTTACCGAAATGATCCGGGAAGAATTCATCCGGCATGTCAAAATTCCCCTGGTTGCCGCGGAAGAAGCGCACATGGTCCTGAACGGTAAAGTTGTTTCCGTGACCACGGAGCCTTTGACCTATGCTCAGCAGCAGCGCCTTGCGGCCGGACAGAGCGGGATCTATCGAACCACCAGCAGCCGCAGAATGAATCTTAAAATGGAAGCTTCTTTGCTGGACAAAAGCAGCGGTACATTCATTTGGGAAGATAAAACCCTGGAAGCGCATGCTGATTTTCAGGTCACGGCCGATCCGCTTTTGACCCGTTATCATCAACAAAAGGCCTTGCAGAACATCGCGCAACAGCTGGCCCGGAGAATCTACCAGCAAACCGTGGAAAGATTCTAGATGTTTTTTCGGCCCTGAAAAACATAGGGCCGAAAAAACATGAATTCCGGCCGACTGGAACGGAAGTTCCAGTGTGTCCGGAACAGGAGTTCCAGCGAAAAGCGCCGGAATAGATCCGTACGATGGTAAGCCGGTGGGCAAATAATTTTTTCACTTATCGACAATCTTTTATCGATATTTTGGAATAGAAGCCTGATGCAAAAAGACTTAACTCCTGAAGACGTTCTCAAGAGACTCTCCAAAGGGTCGTTGGCGCCTTTTTATCTTTTTTACGGCCCCGGCGAATTTGAGTTGGAGAAAACGTTAAATCAAATCAGGGAATCCTTTATTCCGGCGGCGACCAAAGATTTCAATCTTATTCTTTTTTACGGCGGTGAAACGGCCCCCGGCGAAATCATCCGTATGGCAGCCACCCTGCCTTTCATGTCCAAAAACAGATTGATTATTGTGCGCCGGATTGAGGAGTTTAAGGCCGATCAGTTGGATAAGTTTTTACCTTATTTGGAAAAACCGGTCGAGTCCAGCACGATTATTTTCATAGCATCGGCCACTGATTTTAAAAAATCTTTTTTT
>RPPU01000396.1 GCA_003819975.1 Desulfobacteraceae bacterium | reverse complement strand
GAAAAATATTCAGTCAGAAAAGCTTGAACTTGATTTTGGCGTATGACCATTTCCGGTGCGGTCTGAAATTGGAGGAGCAGGGAAAAGCAGCCGGCATCGTCCAAGCGGGCCGCCTCAAGGTTTTTCCAGAACACAAAACCGCCGGCGGTCGCCAGTTTGATCTCGTTTAACGGTCGTACTTGTTCCCCATTTTTCAAACAGGCTCTCAGAACATAGGCGGTTTTTCCGTTGGCGCCGGGGGTTAGTTCCAGGTGCAGGCGCCATAAATCTTCGGATCGAAAACGAAAAGGGCCCAGGATTTGTTCGTGCATAACACTTTGAAAGTATAAACGACCGGTTTCAAGCAGAGCAGCCAAAGCGATGTTCTGGGAGGAAGCGCGCAGGGTACAGCTTGAAGGCAATCGAAAATAGAAGGCATACTGATCCGTGACCGATCCGAAGAGTGAAAGCAGAACGCGGCGATCGAGGGGGTCCGATAGGGCCTGCACTTCCTCCCAGTTCAGGGCGGTCAGTTTGAATTTCGGCGCGCCGGTTTTTTTAACGAGGGTCATGCGGCCGATTTTCAGATGCAGGTCGTTTCTGTTTCGGTTTTGGCTGAAATCCAACATCAAGGCATAAGCCAGGGGCGCCTGCGTATCGATCCGCTTAAGCGGTGCGCGATCGGAATTTTGCAGCGCGGCGGTTTGGTTCAATAATTCCCGCCAATCGGCGCCGGCGCGGTTTTTGCTTTTCCGGGAGCCTTGTGACGACCGCTCATGATGTCCTCTTTGGAAAGCGAATGCTTTTTGCCGGTTCAAAAAATCGTCAAACGAGATCTCTTCATCGTCGTCTTCGTCATCGTATTCGTCATGGTATTCTTCGTACTCATCTTCCGGATAGGAAGAATCGTCATCACGATTTGTATCGTCCACGGAGTCGGTTCCTAATTTTATAGCAAGGGTTTCCGGGCTGACGGCGGAAAGCGCGCCGTCGGCCTGGGCTTGCAGAAAAACGGCCCAGAGGTGCTTGCACAGGTTGTGATCCTCAAAATGCGGGCAGGTGCAGGAGACATGGAAAATGTTGTCTTGAAGGAATATTTTGACCGAATATATTTTTGTTCCGCGCACCCGGGCGTGAATATGCGTAGCGCCGGACGACACGACCCTGATCGCGGCCGAGGCATAATAGGCGGCGCCGCGTTCGCGTTGAGGCGGTTCGAAAAAACTTTCAATGCGGGCACGCAGCGTGGGTTTTTTCTCAAGATAGTGCGGTTTAAACGGCATATTCCTTTTCCAGACGGAATTTTTTAAAAAAGTTAGGCTGCAATCCATGGCTCCAGGAGCGTGACTTTCCGCCGGGTCGCATCCAGTTTGATCGGCAGGCCCAAGGGCAGGGTCAGCATGGGATGGGTGTGGCAGCAGTCGAAGTCGGCCAGGAGCGGGATTTTTCTTCCCGCCATCATTTCCAGCAAAATTTCATAAGGCTTGCGTTGACTGCCTTTGTGGTCGAACTTCTCGTGTTTGCCCAGGATAAGGCCGCCGATCTTGTCCAGCACGCCGTTGATTTTGAGATGCGCAAAGGAACGCTCGACGGTGGCGGCGTCTTTCAGGGAATCTTCAATAAAGAGAATATCGCCCGGGTTTATCTTAGGCATATAAGGGCTGCCCCAGATACCGAGCAGGGTGTTGAGGTTGCCGCCGATCAGGCGACCCAGGGCTTGGCCGGGAATAATGGTGAGCCATTGGTTGGGTCGGGTGGTCTTGGGCCGATCCTGTTCTTCCCAACTGATGAACTCGTCGGTCCAGGCCGAAGGTTGGGGTAAAGCAAAAGGCGTCCGGGTTTTCTGACCAAGCATTTGTTGAAAATATTGAAAAGTTTGGTCCACCAGGGGCGGAAATTCGCCGAAAGAGGCCACAAAAGCAGGTCCGTAAAAAGTAATCAGCCCGGTTTTTTGATGAATGCCCAATAGCAAAGCGGTCAAGTCGGAATAGCCGATAATGATCTTGGGGTCTTTGCGCAAGGCTTGATAATCGATATAAGGCAGCAAAGAGTTGGAATTCATGCCGCCCACGACCGACATAAGGCAGCGCACGTCCGGATCGCGGACCAGTTGATTGAATTCGTCGGCCCGTTCCCGAATATTCGCGGAGCGGTAAAAATCGCTTTTTCCGGTCAGTGCGCCGGGTCGCAGTTTGAAGCCGTGTTGGATGAAATAGGCTTTGGCCCGTTCAAACCGTTTGGGCGCAAAATAAGTGGCCGGTCCGGAGGGTGAGAAAAAAGCAAGGGTATCGCCCGGTTTCAATCTTGGAGGTAAAAGCGGTTTTTTCATCGGGAGTTTCCCTTAATGTTTTTTCGATCCTGAAAAACATGGGATCGAAAAAACATGCATTCCGGCAAAGTCGCCGGAATAAATCCGCATGATGGTATGTTCATTGATGCTTCGCCTTTCTCTTGTCGACAATGGAGGGTCGCCATTCGGAAACTAAGAGTGGAACCAACCATCCTTACCGTCTGGAATAGACGATAAAAGTCGGATTCACGTTACCCGGCTTCATCGCCGTTGTACGCCATCCAGAATCATTCTGTTCGGATATAAGGAGCCATCCAGCATTTGGGGTGAAATCATGGAACGCACCATCCATTTTTCATTGCGCTGTTCCAGCTCCACGCAGGTGCAATTGGCCAAGCGGACCGGACGGGCGGCACTGAAAGGAATATTCAGAACCGCGCACAAAAGCACGTGCACCACATTGCCGTGGGTTACGATGCCGATATGGCGGTCGTCGGCCTCGGAACGAATTTCGTCGATCACCGCCCGGGCGCGGGTCAAAAGTTTTTCCAGTGACTCCACTTCTTCTTTGTCGGGCCATTCATAAACCGGATCGAATCGGTCTTCGTCAATCGCGTATTTTTCCTTCAATTGCGTGAGTATTTCATGACGAGTCAAGCCTTCATATCTGCCGAACATCCTTTCGCGCAGCCGCACATCCGTAAAAACCGGGATGGATTCGTTGGCGATAATTCGGGCGGTTTGATGGGCGCGGACCAGGTCTGATGAGATGATCCGATTGACCGGCAGGTTCCATAAAAATCGGGCCAGAAAACGAGCTTCCTGTTCGCCTTTTTTATTAAGAGTGGTATCGGAACTTCCCTGGATTTTACCGAGGGTATTCCATTCGGTTTCGCCGTGACGGATCAGATAGAGCATGTTTTTTCCTTATGAAGATACTTCGTCGTTTCCCGTGGGGTTGATTCATTGGGCCGTGACTATAGTAGAAAGGGTTGGGGGGTGTCAAGAAAAGAGGTCGCGCCCTGATTCACCATCAAGGCATCATCTGCGGCGTTGCCTTCGTTCGCTCCTCACTGCGGCGTATGACTAAATACGCCTCATTCGTCGCTCCTCAGCGCCTTGCAGCTGATGCCTTCCTGGTGATCAGGGTATTGGACTAAGTCTCCGTTATTCGGGTGTTTTTAAAAATTAGGCGGTGGATTTGGGTCGCGGTTGAAAGTGAATCTCGGGTTCCGAGGGTATAAGCGGGCGCTATTGGCCGGCAGATAACTTTATGCCTTGACAGGTTTTTTAATAAAGATTACATAAAAGGTGTTCGATGTGTCAGGTTTCGAAAGCAAGGCCTGTTTCAATTGAAACAGGCTTTTCATATTTTAGTTGCGGATTGGTTACACCCTGATAGACTCATTGGGGTAATCTCAGATAACGAATAATCGAGATAACCATTCGAAATTTATATGTTTTTTATAGCCGCCTTGCTATTGCCCGAATTTATGGGTAAATTCGTTTATTCTAATGAACTCATCGAGCATTTTATAAGCAGATTTAATTGCCGGGACCCAATCTTGCTTAGACCAAGAGCTGGATTACGAAACAACCTGGAACCAATTAAATCCAAAGGATTTTCTTCATTTTTTTTGCAGGGAATCCGTAAGGTTAATGATAAGCCAACCGGGGGCGCCCATCGTCTCCCCCAGGTAGGTTGATTCTTATGAAGGAGGAAACATGACAAACGACTTGCCCAAAGATTTTTTCAATGCAGCCGATTATTTTGTAGACCGCAATGTCCGCCAAGGTCGCGGACACAAGACCGCGGTCTACACCGAATTCAGAAATTACACCTATAACGATATGCAGAAGATGGCCAATAAGACGGCCAATGCTTTCCGTGAGCTGGGCGTGCACGTAGATGACCGGATCATTATTATTATGCTGGATATGCCCCAGTTTTATGCCGTGTTTTGGGGGGCCATCAAGATCGGGGCCGTGCCCATTCCGATCAACACCATGCTGACTCCGGAAGATTACGAGTATTATCTGAACGACAGTCGCTCCAAGGTGCTGGTGATATCCGATCAAATGATTCCGGTTGTTACCAAAATAAAAGGAGATCTTTTATATCTGCGGGACCTGGTGGTTATTTCGGAAGTCAATGGCGCTTATCTGCCGTTCAAGCAGAAATACCGGCATGCATCGGCCAATCTCAAGACCGAATACACAACCAAGGACGATGTCGGTTTTTGGCTGTACAGTTCGGGTTCCACGGGCTCACCCAAGGGCGCCATTCATTCGCAATACGACATGGTGGTGACTTCCGAGGCGTTCGGCAAGAACGTGTTGGGCCTGACCGAGAACGATATTTGCTTTTCGGCGGCACGGCTCTTTTTCGCGTATGGTTTGGGCAACGGCATGTATTTCCCCATGTCGGTCGGGGGCTCCGCGGTATTGAACTCGGGCCAGCCGTCGCCGGAAAACGTTT
>RPPU01000395.1 GCA_003819975.1 Desulfobacteraceae bacterium | reverse complement strand
TGTCGCAAGGGCCGCCGGCCCTCTTTTATTGCCGCGGCTGCTCCGGATCAGGCCGATCAGCTTTATGAGCATTTTATCGGCCTTTTGCGCGGCTTGGGGCTGAACGTGGCGACCGGTCAATTCCAGAAAATGATGGATGTGCACCTGATCAATGACGGGCCGGTCACTATTTTGCTGGACAGCTCGAAAACATTTTAAGATTAAGGCTGAAGACTATAGGCTTTTAGCCTGCAGCAAAGAACGGACACTTGAGTCGTCACAAAATTTCCGCGATAAAATGTAAACGGGAGGTCGGACATGGATTTTGGCTATGATACGGAAGAAAAGCAGCCCGAAAGGGAATACAGAGCCCCGGAGAACGCCCCGATCGAACCGGACCCGGCCGGCTCGAAAAAGGTCCATTTTTTCAAGATCTTTTTGTTTTTGATGGTTGCGGCTTATCTTCTTTTTAATTTTTTTAAAGTTCCGATTTTAACCCAACTCGGGGAATATCTGGTCGTGAAAGACCGCTTGGAAAAAGCCGATCTGATCGTATGCCTGGCCGGAAACAATGTGGAGCGGGGTTTGGCGACCATCGATCTGTATCGTCAAGGTTTGGCGCCTTATATTTTTGCTGCCCGTGAAGAGCTGCCGGACGGTTTTGCGGTTTTGACAAGCAAAGCGCTGCATTATCCGGAAAACAGGGATCTTTTGGCCGGCCTTTTCAGGGAAGCCGGGATTCCCGACGCGGTTTTGCTTCCCGAACCGGAGATTGCAACGAGTACTTTTGACGAAGCCAAAATCGTCGGCGAACGGGTCAAGCGGAAAGGTTACCGCTCCCTGATTATCGTTACTTCTCCCACCCATACCCGACGCTCGAGGCTTACTTTTGAAAACGCAGTTAAAGGTCAAAAGATCAAGATCATGATGTGGCCCAGTTCTTACTCTAAATTTAATCCGCAATCCTGGTGGAAAGAGCGCAAATATACGCGCGAAGTCATCATTGAATATCAAAAGCTGGTTTATTATACGTTCAAGTATTTTTTTTAAACAGGCAAGCAGACTGCAGGTATTTAGACTGTAGGTAAAACGGTAAAAAAGAGAATATCGAATATCGAACACCGAATATTGAATCATGAAGGTCCGAAACATCTGCCTTGATTCCTGGGGCCGGGTTCTGTCTTGCAGCTCACAGCCTACAGTCTATAGCCTGAAAACCTAATCTCACTTCATCGTCATAGTCACGGAGGCGTCCCAATCAGGCGGGGGCGGATCGGCTTTGAAGCTTTCCGCCCTTTTGATATAGATTTGGGCGGCGCCCAGCTCCCGGTCCAAGGTCTGTACGGCCTTGAATGCTTCGATGGCTTGATCCCATTGACGATTGCGGAATAAGGCCAGGCCTTCATGAAACCGGTTGACCGCTTGTTTTTGCTCCGCGGAAATATCATGAGCGCCGATCAACTGGTAAATTTTTACCGACTGCAGCTTGCCTTTGACCCGCACACTGTCCAGCTCCAAGCAAGTAAAGGCGGTTTTTATTTTCGCGTAAGTCGATTCGCTGATCAGGATATGGGAGCCATAGTCCTTATTGATGCCTTCCAGGCGCGATCCCAAATTGACGGCGTCGCCGATCACGGTGTAATCGAAGCGCTGTTTGGAGCCCATATTGCCCACCATCATGGGACCGGTATTGATGCCGATGCCGATATCAATGGTTTTTTTGCCCTCTTGGATCCATTTGCGGTTGAGTTCTTTCAGAGCCGCAAACATTTCCAGAGCGGTATGGCAGGCTCGATGGGCGTGATCGGGCTGCTCCTGGGGTGCGCCGTAAAAGGCCATCAAAGCGTCGCCGATATACTTATCCAGGGTGCCCTCGTATTTAAAGACCACATTGGTCATGAGCGTCAGATATTCGTTTAACAGGGCGACCAGTTCTTCGCTTTGCAGTTTTTCCGTCAGGGTAGTGAAGCCGCGGATGTCGGAGAAGAGCACGGTCAATTCCCGCTTGTCTCCCCCCAATTTCAGCTTGTCCGGGTCTTTGATGATCTCGTTTACGACCGAACTGGAGACATAGCAGACAAAGGCATTCTTCAACTGCCGGCGCCGGCGTTCTTCAGTAAAATAATGATAGGTAGTCAAAGTCGTGTAGATCAGGAATAAGGTCAGGCTGGGATAGACCACATTGATCAAGGTCCCGGATACGCTGAAAAGGTATTGCGCCAGCAGGATGTAAAAAATGAAGAGCCCACAAGCAAAAAGGATGCCTTTGACGGCGTTTAAACGCGGGATGAAGAGGCCTTGGAGCAAGCTGATCAGGAGAACGGCCAATATGCCGAAGAAATAGTAGAACTGGGCTTCGGACAGGAAATTTTCGGCGAGAATGTTATCGATGATATTGGCGTGGATTTCCATGCCCGGAAAGGAGCCGCTGAAAGGGGTGACCCGTAAGTCGTGAGCGCCCAGGGCGGTGGAACCGACCAGAACTATTTTGTTTTTAAAAGCGCCTTTTTCGATTTTACCATGGAGGATGTCGGTAACCGAAAAAGAAGCGAAGGTATTTTCGGGCCCGAGGTAGTTGATATACATTTTTCCGCCTGCGGTGCCCTGAATAAACAGATCGCCCAAGCGGATGCTGTCGATGCCGTAATCCGCGATGTTCACCAGCATTGGAGGTTGATCTAGATATTGTCGCAGGGCCTGGAGGGATAAAGGCATGAAACAATGATTTTCTCCTTCAAAACGGATATTGACAAGCAAAGGATAGGAACGGATTGTGCCGTCTTCTTCCGGCAAGGCCATGATATAACCGGCGGCGCCGGCCGCTTTGCCGATCACTTCAATATTGGGTTCCGGCGCATAAAGATTGAGCACGTGTTTGATCTGCTTGGCTTCCGCATTAGCGTATCGGACAACAGGGTAATAAGCGTTTTCGCTTAAGCGGAGTCGATTCTTGAGATCGGTGGGTGTTGGTTCGGCGGAGAACTCGGCCGGACTTTGATAAAAAGGGAAACCCAGCACGACTTTGGCTTTAGAATGCCGCATAGCCTCGGCCAAGATGCGATCATTGTCGGCTTTGATCTTGTTTTCTTCAATGAGCCGACCTAATTGTTTGTTTTTAATTTTGAGATCGGCCAGTCTTTGTTCCAGTTGCCGGATAAACAGGAGATTGTTATTTATGTCGGGTTCGCTGAAAAACACATCAAAGGCAATGACCTTGGCCCCGTCTTCGGAAAGGCGGTCGATCAAGGCGGCCATCTTGGCTCTGGGCCAGGGCCATTTACCTTCCTGATCGAGGCTTTTTTCGTCAATAACGGCCATAACCACCGGAGCAGTCGGTTTGATTTGGCCCCGGTAACGAAAACGCAGATCAATGGTCTTTAATTCAGCCATATTTAGAAAGCGATTATCAAAGGTGAAGAGGACAAGAATGAGAACAGTGACATATATCGTGATTGAAGAATGGTTTAGAGTCAGAAATAACTTGAGGAATTTTTTCATTTTTTTCTCCTGAGAGATCTGACTTCAGAAAGGAGCAGCAGGCAGTTTAACCGTATTTAGTAACGAATGCCCGGCTTTTTTTTAACCAGGGCGCGGCTAACTAAGTATCTTAAACTGTTAAAGATATTTTAACCGGTAACCTCGTTTAAAGTCAAGTGGGGGCCAGGATATTTTGCTTGACAGTCCCCTGGGAGATTGTTGCTTCTCCGGCGGATAAATCGGTATGGTTTTTTTTATTTTATTTCAAAGCGGCGGGATTATTGAAATATGTTTTGACCTTTGCCGGTTCCGATTCCATGGGTGGGGCCGAGATTCAGACAGATATCAAGACCGTCACGGCTCTGGGCGGGCATGTTTTTACCGCCATCAATAACGCAACAGATCAAAATGGGTTAGCGACTAAAGCAGCAGGTTGTTATAACCGACGACTTTTTCCTTTAAAATCCGTTGAAAACGGATTTTATCATGAAGAAAACCCTGTTCTTATATAGGGTTTTCTTCATTTGCCGATACAGAACCGGCTGAAGATCCGTTCCAGAACATCTTCAGGCGTGGTCGCGCCGATGATCTCGGCCAGAGCCTGGGAACCGGCATGCAAGTCCAGGGCGATAATTTCAGGCGGCATACGGTTTTCCAGGCCGGCGATTGCTTGTTGAAAAAATTGTGCGGCTTTTTCCAGCGCCTCTTTGTGGCGCAAGTTGGGAACCGATGGCGTGATATCCGCGGCCGAATCTTCCCGGGTTACCACTTTTTTCAAAAGGGTCTGACGTAAAGCCTCCAAGCCTTCACCGGTACGGGCCGAGATCTTGAGTAAGGGAAGGGGTCCCGCTGCCTGGTGCAATTGCTCCGGATTTAGTTTACGGGGCAAGTCCGTTTTGTTCAGAATCAACAGGGTTTTGTTTTTATCGAGATTAGCCAGCAGGTCCAGATCGAGCGCATGCAGCGCGCGGCTTTGATCGAGCAATAAAAGGATCAGGTCCGCTTCTTGGGTTTTGGTTTGGGTCAGGCGCAAACCGATTTTTTCAACTTCGCCTTTGGCTTTACGGAACCCGGCCGTGTCCATGATGCGGAAAGGAACACCTTCGATATGGATGAAGGTTTCGATCACATCGCGGGTGGTTCCGGGGATCGGGGTCACAATGGCCCGTTCTTCATGGGCGAGCTGATTGAGCAAACTGGATTTGCCGACATTCACGCGGCCCAGAATAACGGTTTTGACGCCTTCGAGCCAGATTTTACGTTGTTCAAAACCGGCGAGCATATCGGCAATGGG
>RPPU01000394.1 GCA_003819975.1 Desulfobacteraceae bacterium | reverse complement strand
TGGATAGGCATGCCCTTGATGTTTGAAGGAGAACTGATTGGAATAGCAAACATTCAATCCTATATGCCCAATGCCTGGAACCAGGAAGACCAGCAGTTGTTTTTTACGATCGCCGACCAGATCGGCGCGATTATTCAGAAGACCCGGCTTTATGAATCCGTGCAACTGGAATTAAGCGAACGAAAAAAAGCGGAAGAAGAGGCGCGCCGGCGCTCCGAACGCTTAACGGTTCTCAATCGAATCGGAAATCTCGCCGCTAGCGCCACTAATTTGGATCAGTTGTTGTCAAGTATTTATGAAGAAATTAATCATATCTACAAACCGGATTCTTGCTTCATTGCCTTTTACAATGAAAAGACCAATGAATTGGAATTTAAAGTTTTACTGGATGAAGGAGAAAAATCCGCGGAAAAACGCCTGCCGATTGGAAATGGCTTAAGCGCCAAAGTCATTACCGAAAAGAAAGCATTGGTGATTCATCATTATGACCAAGAAAGGGGCGATCTGCCAGCACAGATAAGCGCCGGAAAAGGTATGGGCCAACCTTCCCAATCCTGGATCGGCGTGCCGCTGATGTTCGGAGGCGAATTGACCGGGATGGTCAATATCCAGTCTTTCACGCCCAATGCCTGGAATCGGGAGGATGAGCAATTATTTTTTACCATTGCGGACCAGATCGGCGCGGTGATTCAAAAAGCCCGACTTTATGAAGCGGTGCAACTGGAATTAAACGAAAGAAAAAAAGCGGAAGAAGAGGCCCGCCGGCGCGCCGAACGTCTGACCGTGATCAATCGGATCGGGAACCTGCCCGCCACCGCCACAAATTTAGACCGACTGTTGGCGGATATTTATAAAGAGATCAACGCGGTTTTCAAGCCCATGATTTTTTTTATCGCTTTTTATTACATCGAAACCGAAGAGATTGAATTTCGATTTTTGATTAGGAAAGGTGAAAAAAGAGAAAGTCTGCGACTGCCTTTGGGCCATGGTTTAAGCGCCAAAGTCATTAGGGAAAAAAGAGCATTAATCATAAACGATTATGAAAAAGAAAAAGAGCATTTACCGCGGCAAATGGCTTTGCCGAACGGCGAAATGGCCCGATCTTGGATCGGGGTTCCGCTTATTTTCGAAGATCGGGTTATCGGAATCGTATCCATGCAGGCTTTTGAACCCGATGTTTGGAACAAGGAGGACCAACAATTCTTTTTTACCATTACGGACCAGATCGCGGGCTCCATCGCCAAAGCCCGTTTGTACGAAGCCTTGGAACAGGAATTAAACGAACGCAAGAAAGCCGAAGAAGAAAACAAGAAACTGGAATCCCAGTTGCGCCAGGCCCAGAAAATGGAAGCGATCGGCACTTTGGCCGGCGGCATTGCCCATGATTTTAATAATGTACTTTATCCCATTATCGGTTTTACCGAAATGACCCAAGACCTGGTGCCGGAAGAGAGCCTGGCCAAGAAAAATTTGGATGAGATCCTGATTGCCTCCGAACGCGCCAGAAGCCTGGTGCAGCAGATCCTGACCTTCAGCCGCCAGCAGGAGTACAATCCCCAGCCTTTGCGGGTCCAACCGATTCTTAAAGAAGCATTGAAATTGATGCGTTCCTCCATGCCGACCACCATTTCTCTTATCCAGAAAATAGAGGAAACCTGCGGTCCGGTTCTATCCGATCCCAGCCAGATTCATCAGATCGTCATGAACCTTTGCACCAATGCTTATCATGCCATGAAAACCCAGGGCGGGATCTTGGAAGTGCAACTAAGCGAGATCGATATTGCACCCGGCCAAACGGAAAAGCGTAGTTCTCTTTATCCGGGACTCTATTTGAGCTTGACTGTGCGGGATACGGGACACGGCATTGACCCTTTGATTATGGAAAGAATATTCGACCCGTATTTCACGACCAAGCCGCCCGGTGAAGGTACCGGTATGGGGCTGGCCTTGGTCCACGGCATTGTCAAAAGCTTCGGTGGGGAGATCCGGGTTACGAGTCAACCGGGCCAGGGCTCTACTTTTCAAGTTTTATTACCCAGAGTCATGGAGAAAGAGCAAGAGAGTGTTTTGACCCTGCCGAAATGCATTCCGGGACAGGGGGAACGGATTCTGGTTATCGATGATGAAGAGCAAATTTTAGATATGATCGAGCTGATGCTGCAGAGCCTGAATTACAAAGTCATGACCAAAATGGAGAGTATCGCCGCGTTGGAAGAATTTCGTCAAAACCCGGATGATTTTGATTTGGTCATTACGGATCAAACCATGCCGGGTCTGACCGGTTTCGAGTTGTCCAAAAGGATGCTGGCGATACGGAAAAATATCCCCATCGTTCTATGCACCGGATTCAGCGAGCTGGTCAACGAAGAACTGGTCAAAGCCGTCGGTATCCGCAAGTTCACCCTAAAACCCATCCTGAAAAGCCAATTATCCGTTCTGATAAGGGAAATATTGGATACAGCCTAGATAGTCCGAATGAGATTATAAATTCAAGACCTATTGGCCCGATCTTTTCCATATATTTTTTACAAAATTCCGGTATGAAACAATAAACGGTAATCATGCAACACTCGAATTCCCAAGAGATATATAAACTGATCCGTAAGATCGCACAATCGGATTGCGACACATCCGATATGCAAGAGCTTTTGACGGCTGTTCGTACAGTTTTAAGTCAGGTTATGGATACCACGAATTTTTCCGTCAACTATTATGATCATGAAAAAGACAGCATAAAATTCCTGTATCACGCAAACGAAAAAGATTCCATTGAGGATTATGACAAGGAATATTATGATCGATATGCCATAGAAAACGTGGGGCGCTTGGGAGGATTTACCCCGGAAGTCATCCGTACCGGAAAACCGCTTTTAATTAAGACCGAAAAAGATTCCGAAGAAAACAGTAAGTTGAATTTAAGGGGGCTCGGAACCCCTTCCAAAGTATGGTTGGGAGTGCCGCTTACGCTAAAAAACACGGTGATAGGCGCTTTATCCGTGCAGAGTTATTCGAAGTCCGAATTATACGGTTCCCGGGAGATAAACATTCTGACCGCGGTAGCCGGACAAATCGCCTTGGCCATTGAACATAAGAAATTAATGGAGACGCAAAATAAAAACGAAGAAATCAAGAAAACTTTATTCAGTATTGCCAATGCAGTCAATATCACGCTTAACCTGCAAGAACTTTATCGTTTTATACATTCGACTTTGAACCGTGTAATGGATTTGCCGAATTTTTATATTGCTCTTTACGATTCTGAAAAAGCTTTGCTTAAATTCCCCTATGCCGTGGATGCGATAGATCATCCGGAGCAGAGCGAATTTACGGTTGATATCAAGAGTTTAGAGGATTTATCTTTGACCATGATCGTTATTGAGACCCGGAAAAAGTTATTGATTAATAAAAAGAAGATCCTGCAACTCTGTCGTGAAAAGCATAAAAAAATTTGGGGACCTATTGCGGAAGTATGGTTCGGCGTTCCTTTGCAAATCAAAAATAACGTCATCGGCGCAATGTGCACCCAAAGCTATTCAGAATCGTTTCACTTTAATGAAAAGGATCTTGAAATTTTGATATCCGTTTCCGACCAGGTCGCCATTGCCATTGACCGTAAAAGGGCTGACGAAGAAGCTCAAAAAAGATCGGAAAGGCTGATGGCTATCAACCGTATTGGCAATGCGGCCGCCAACGCCCATAATCTGGAAAAATTGATGGAAACAATTTATGAAGAGATCAATTTGACGTTCAGGCCTGACGGTTTTTTCATTGCATTTTTTGATGCGGCAACCCGAGAATTGGAATTTCGGTTTCTGGTAGAGGAAAAAAACAGGCGGCCTCTTGCGAGATATCCATTAGGGAACGGTTTCAGTTCCAAAGTGATTATGGAAAAAAAGTCGTTAGTGATAAAAAATTATTTAGAGGAACAACATGTTTTGCCTCAACCTTTGAATTTAAACACCCCTACACAACCTCTTTCCTGGATCGGCGTGCCCATTACATCAGAAGACCGGATTATCGGGCTGGTTAATATTCAATCTTATAAGGCGCATGCATGGGATGAAGAGGATATCCAGTTATTCTTTACCATCACAGACCAAATTTCAGGCACTATTGCAAAGGCCAGGCTTTACGAATCCGTGCAATTGGAATTAAACGAACGAAAAAAAGCGGAAGAAGAGGCGCGCCGGCGCGCCGAACGTTTGACCGTCATTAACCGGATCGGAAAGCTGGCGGCTACCGCCACCAATTTAGGTCAGCTGTTGGCGAGCATTTATGGGGAAATCAACACGGCTTTCAAGCCGATGGTGTTTTTTATCGCTTTTTACCGCTCTGAAAAAGAAGAGCTTGAATTTCGGTATATGGTCAGAAAAGGCCAGAAAAGCGAAGGTCTGTGGTTACCCGTCGGCAACGGTTTAAGCGCAAAAATCATCAGGGAAAAAAAGATATTAATCATAAATGATTATGAAAAGGAGAAAGATCAATTACCGCCGCAGATGGCCTTGCCCAGCGGCGAAATCGCCAGAACTTGGATCGGCGCTCCTTTTATTTTTGAAGATCAAGTGATCGGGATTGCATCCATACAATCTTTTGAGCCGGATGCCTGGAACGAGGAAGATCTGCAATTTTTCTTTACTATCGCGGATCAAATCACGGATTCCATCGCCAAAGCGCGTTTGTACGAGGCTTTGGAACAGGAATTAAACGAACGCAAGAAAGCCGAAGAAGAAAATAAAAAACTGGAGTCCCAATTACGC
>RPPU01000393.1 GCA_003819975.1 Desulfobacteraceae bacterium | reverse complement strand
CGATGCGCCGTGGATGTGTGAATATGCGGATATTCTCCAGATCGGCGCAAGAAATATACAAAATTTTTCGCTGCTTAAGGAAGTCGGAAAGATTCGCAAACCGGTTCTGTTAAAGCGCGGAATGAACTCCACGATTGAAGAATGGTTGAACTGCGCCGAGTACATTCTGGACGGCGGAAACACGAATGTCATTCTCTGCGAACGAGGCATCCGTACCCATGAAAAATACACAAGATATACCCTCGATTTAAGCGCTGTTCCCGCGATAAAAGAGTTGAGCCATCTTCCGATCCTGGTGGATCCCTCCCATGCCACCGGCAAGGTGAGCTTGATTCCATCTATGTGCCTCGCAGCCGTGGCGGCCGGCGCGGACGGTATTCTCATTGAAGTTCACATAAACCCGCAAGAAGCGCTCTGCGACAAGGAGCAATCCCTGACGCCCGGTCAGTTTAAAAAAATCATGCCCCGGCTCAGGGCTCTGCAGGTTTTTATGTCCGAATCTCAAGAAACAAGATGAGAATCAAAAAGGATGGCGGGTATTTCCTATGAATCTGAAAGACATACGCAAAAAAATCGATCTGATTGACTACCGGGTTATCTCCTTACTGAGTCAACGGATGGAATTGGCTTTAAGAACTCGAAAATGGAAACAGGCCGTTTGTGAATGGGAACGGGAACGAATGGTCCTGGATAACGTGCGATCTTACTCGAATAGTCTTTTAAGATCCGATTTTTCCGAAAAGCTTTACAGAACGGTCATGGAAGAGAGCAAACGAATCCAAGGGGAGCGATTGAAGCTTGTAGGTTTTCAAGGCGAACATGGCGCTTATAGTGAAGCAGCCGCCCTGGCGTATGATCCGGCCCTGGCGCCAATCCCCTGCCGGGAATTTAATGAGATATTTGAAGACGTCGAAACAGAACGGCTGGACTTCGGGATCGTACCGGTGGAAAATTCTTTGGAAGGTTCGGTCAGTCAAGTGAATGACCTTTTAATCGCCTCCGAATTGAAGATTGTCGGAGAAATCAGCATTCCCATCCATCATTGTCTTCTGGCTTTGCCGGGAACGAATATGCACGATCTGCGGGTTGTCTATTCTCATCCCCAGGCGCTGGCCCAGTGCCGCGGTTTTATATCCGCTCATCATCTTAATCCGAAACCCTTTTACGATACGGCCGGTGCGGCGCAAATGCTCCCCATCGAACGAATGGAAACATCGGGGGCCATCGCCGGCCGGCTCTGCGCCAAATTATACGGACTGGATGTCCTAAAAGAAAACATTGAAGATCACGAATCCAATGCCACTCGTTTTGTCGTTTTATCCCGCCGGACAACGGATCGCCCGGGAAATAAATGTTCGATTGCTTTTTGCATCAAACATGAGATCGGCGCTCTTTCACTGATGCTCAGCTTTTTTTCGGATGCCCGGATAAACCTGACCAGAATAGAATCCCGGCCCTTTAAAAAGGATCCCGGCAAATATATTTTCCTCGTTGATTTTGAAGGAACCGACAAAGACCGGAATATCGTCGAAACACTCGCCAAAGCCAAGGAACAAACCAGCCTGTTCAAATTCCTTGGATGTTATCAAGGGGGTTAAAAATGAAAATTGCAATTATGGGAACCGGTCATATGGGCGGATGGTTTGTTCAAACGCTTCGTGAAGAGCATGAACTGGCGATTTATGACACGAACTTCGAGAAAATGGAGCGCATAAAAGGTGCAACCAAACTCGAAAATATTTCCGATTTGCAATCATTCGGACCCGCGCTTCTTCTTAATGCCGTTACGCTCGGAAATACGATTGCCGCTTTTAAAGCCGCTCTCCCTTATCTCCCCGATTCATGCCTTATCGCCGATGTGGCTTCAATCAAGTCGCACTTATCGGATTATTACGTTCAAATCCCGTTCAGGTTCGTTTCCGTCCATCCCATGTTTGGGCCGACCTTTGCGGATATGGAATCGCCGGAGCAAGAGAATGCGGTGATTATTACCGAATCGGACCCGCAAGGAGCCGAGTTTTTCCGGAACTTTTTTACGAGCCTTGGCCTCCGGGTATTCGGCTATTCTTTTGGGGAACATGATAAAATGATGTCCTACTCCCTGACTCTGCCCTTTGTCTCCTCTTTGATATTCGCGGCTTGCGCGGATATAAAAGCAGTTCCCGGAACGACTTTTAAAAAGCATATGAATATCGCGAAAAGCCTTTTGGCCGAAGACAATAATCTCTTGACGGAAATACTCTTTAATTCTTTTTCATTGCATGAAGTTGAAACAATCACGGCCCGTCTTGAATTTCTTAAACATATCATCAAACAAAAGGACCATGAAGAAGCGGAAGAATTTTTCGATCGATTACGGCGGAACATAAACCGCTAAACGGACTTTACGGCAGAGCCGACGCGGTTCCGCTTCTTCGCCCATGCGATTGATCCGCAGAAAATAAAAAAGCAATGAATTATCACCACAGAGGCGCAGAGGACACAGAGATTATTATTTTTTTGTCTTTTCCTTGAGAGGAGGAAAAGACAAAATCAATCTACCCTACGGGCAATAATAGATTGCGGTTCAGCCCTAAATCGTTACCCCTTGACGTTTTCTCAAAGATAAAGAAAAAAAATTCTCTGTGTTCTCTGTGCCTCTGCGGTGAAACTCTTACGCGGCCGGCAGCCAGACCGTGAACGTGCTTCCTTGGCCCTGAACGCTCTTGACCTCCACCCGGCCCTTGTGCTGCGCCGCGATGTTCCGTACGATCGAAAGACCTAAGCCCGTTCCGCCCAATTGACGCGAGCGCGACCGGTCGACCACGTAGAAGCGTTCGAAAATCCGGGGCAGATCCTTTTCCGGGATACCGATACCGGTATCCGATACTTCAACGATTACGCCCGAATTCTGCTTGCGAACCTTCAAAGCCACTTCGCCTTTTTCCGTATACCGAACGGCGTTTTGGAGTAAATTCACGAGCATTTGATCCAGCATATAGCGATCCCCGTTTATTCCCGGCAAATCCGGTTCGATCTGAACGATCAACCCAAGACCTTTTTCGGCCGACAGGGTTTCGAACATGCGCGCCGTATTCCGGGCGATCACCCCCATATCCTGCGGCTCAATCTGCAATACGGACCGATTCTGTTCCAGCTGGGAAATCAGCAGCAAATCGTGGGTAATGGCGATGAGCCGATCGGTGTTGCGTTTCAGGATTTCCAGGTAATCTTTGTGTTGGATGTTTTCTTCCGCTTCCAAAGCTTCCAAAAAACCCTTGATCGAAGTCAGCGGGGTGCGGAATTCATGGGAAATGTTCGCAACCAGGTCGCGCTTGATGTCTTCCAGTTTCCGGCGTTCCGTTATATTGAAAAACAGCGCCACGGTCTCCTGTTTTTTGGGGACCGGAGTCAGGCTGCATAAATAAATCTGCTCGGCCAGGGAAACCTCGCAGGAGACGCTTTCTTGCTTCTCCCGCACGTGAGCGAAAGCTTCCAAGAGTTCGGGCGCGCGGATGACTTCCCAGTAAAGCTTACCTTCCGGCGCAAAAGCGCCCGCCAGCATGCGGAAACTCTGATTGGTCAACACGATCCGGTAATCCAGATCGACAACCAGCAAGCCTTCCTGAATGGAAGAGAGCACCAGGTTGTATTCCTCCTGTTGTCGCGACTGCTGATCGAAAAGCTGTTTGACCTTTTCGGTCATGGTGTTGAATGCCGCGGCCAATTCCCGTAATTCGCTCGATCCCATTAAGAAAACTTTGGTGTCGAAACTGCCGTGGGAGACCTGTCGGGCCGCTGCCACCAATTGCTCCACCGGTTTGCTTTGACTGCGGGAAACCCAGGCGGTCAGCAACAAAGCCGCCATCAGGCAAACGCCCAAAATCAGGATCAATTGGCCGCTCAGCTTCCAAAGCAGCTTGTCGATTTCCGCGGCCGATAAACTGGCCCGGATCACGGCCAGGATTTTTTCCCGGTCGACCACCGGAACAGCCACGTAAAGCATTTGTTCCTTAAGGGTTTGACTAAAATGAACGGCTCGGCCGGTCCGGCCTTGAAGGGCGTCATGAAATTCGGGCCGGTCCCAATGATTTTCCAAAGCACCTGATTCCCGCCGCGAATCGGCCAAAACTTTGCCGTCCGGGGCGATCAGGGTCAGGCGCGTATGGGTTTCACGGTCGAGTTTGGCGATCAACTCCTGGGCTTGCGCTTCCCGCCCGGAAGCAAGCAGCGGCAAGACCTGGGGAATGACGGTCCGGCAAAGACGTTCCAGATTCGTTGCCAGCACATCTTCATAATGACTGCGAATAACCGGAGGGGCCACCAGCACAATGCAGAGAACCAAAAAAAGCATGACACCCATATAACTGGCGATCAGTTTAAAGAAAAATCGTTTTCGGTTCATAGTTCTATTTTATAACCCACGGCCCGGATGTTTTTGATCAAGGAACCTGCCGGGCCCAGCTTTTCCCGCAAGTTCTTTATGTGCACGTCGATCGTGCGGTCGATAACCAGTTTTTCGTTGCCCCATAAACGGTTCAAGAGTTGTTCCCTTGAAAAAACCCGGCCCGGTTTCTCCGCCATGATCTGCAATAACTTAAATTCGGTTGTGGTCAATTCCACACGAGTATTGTTTGCAAAAACTTCATACCGTTCCGGATCGATGCGCAACATTTCCCCCAGTTCCAGGACCGTCTGCGTTTGTTCCGGAGAATGCCGACGCAAAACAGCCCGGACGCGCGCCAGCAATTCCCGGGGTGAAAAAGGTTTGGTCACAT
>RPPU01000392.1 GCA_003819975.1 Desulfobacteraceae bacterium | reverse complement strand
TCAAATTGCGCTCAAAATGATTAAAATTTTCATCCAACTTCAGCGGAGCGGGATTTGTTTTTTCAGACGGTAACTTCTTAAACACGAAACGTTATCGCAAGATCGGCAAGCGCGACACCTGTTTTTTGCTGGCACCCGAATGATATGGACTGTTACCGAACAAATTTAATCATTGCGGCGCTTGCCATTAATGCCCGAATGCCATTAGTTGCCGTCTGAAAAAACAAATCCCGCTCCGCTGAAATCTTCCGGTTTATCCGGGATAGGGTCTTCCCGCATAGTTTTACCCGCGAAAACGGCTTCTAACTGACGGAAATTGGAGAGGCACGCCTTAAACTTGAAAAGAGATGGCTTGCTCTTGCTGTTTTATCAAGTTTAAGGCTTTTACTTCCGCACATGAAATAAGGTCACCGATTAAGGTCGCAAACCGATTGGCTGAATGTCATTCATCGCCACCCCCTTCGTCGCCGGCCATTTTGACGATCTTAGGTTCAAAGCTTGCCAAAATTTCCACCAGATCCGCCTGGGCCGCCATGACTTCATCGATATCCTTATAGGCCATGGGGATTTCATCCAGGCCTCCGGAGAGAAGCCGAACCCCGCGGGAATCCAGAAAGGCTCTGGCCTGATCCCAGGTAAAAAGCTTCTTAGCTTGTGTGCGCGACATTTTTCGGCCGGCCCCATGTGAAGCTGAATTCAGAGAAGCGGCCGCCCCTTTTCCGCGCACGACATAGGCCGGTGTGGCCATGGACCCCGGAATAATGCCGATCGCCTCTTTCCCGGCCGGGGTGGCGCCTTTACGATGGACGATCACTTCTTTACCCAGATGGGTTTCTTTCCAGGCAAAGTTATGATGGTTCTCGAAACCCCGGATAATCTCCACGCCCAAAGCGCGGGCAATGGAAGCGTGAATAAGTTCATGATTGGCCGCCGCATAACGGCCCATGAGTTCCATGGCCTGCCAATATTCCAGGCCTTCCTGAGTATCCAGCCCGAGCCAAGCCAGGTGGGCGGCTTCCGCAGGCAGACCGGGATGCATCTGGCCGGCGATCCGGCTGTAGTGCTTGCCGATTTGGTTGCCCGGGCCGCGGCTGCCGCTGTGGCTGAGCAAAGCCAGATATTTCCCCGGTTCCAAACCAAGTCCGTTGGACATCACCTTTAAGGGACCATATTCGACAAAATGATTGCCCCCTCCACTGGTGCCGAGCTGTTCCCAGGCCAAATTCTTGACCTTGGCAAGAATAGGGGAAAAATTCCAATCCTCATCCATAACCCGGTGATTGCGCCGCTTTTTAAAACAAGCCCCTTTGCCGAAAGCAGTCTCTTGCTCCAAGGCTTTGATGAGGCGCTCTGCTTGTGTGCTCAACGCCTGCAACGGCAGATCCAGAATGCTCATCTTCATGCGGCAGGCAATATCCACGCCCACGGCATAGGGAATAACCGCTCCTTCCGTGGCCAGCACGCCCCCGATCGGCAGACCGTATCCGGAATGCGCGTCGGCCATGAGCGCACCGGCTACAGCGACCGGTAAACGGCAGGCCATTCTCATCTGCGCCAAAGTCTGATCGTCGCCCGGCGCGCCGTAAAGGGTATATTCAATGGGCTGCTCGCGCAAGCGGTCCAAATCTTTGGTATGCAACAGTCCGGCCGCCAGCGACCCAAAATGCGGATCCGCCAGATACGGTTCCGGAGCCGCGATGACCTCGCGGATGATTTTTCGAAGTTCTTCTTTACTGTATTTTCCCGTTTTAGAGACCCGCACAATCGCCTCAATCGCTTCCGCGATCAAATGGGCGGGAACGCCTAATTTTTTCAACTCTGACGATTTCATATGAACCTCTCCTAACATTAACCAATTTGGAATGAATTCGCTTCCCTTTTTTTCAATTTGCTTCAGTTCCCGGTATCTCGTTTCTCGCCTTCATCCTTCGAAATTCGGAGTTCGATATTCGATATTCTCTTTTTCCTAACCCGCGAACCCTTGGCGTCCTATAGACTAAACACCTTCAGCCTATCTGCCTTTTTAACGTCCTACTGTGATTTCCCAAACATTCGTATCGATTTTTTGACAGCTAATCGGGATATCCAAAAATCTTTTTACCACTTCAATGTTCGTCAACGTATGCTGCGTCGGCGGCAGAGTGCGAAAGCTCCCTTGGCCCGCCATGGCCAAAGGCAACAACAATTGATCGGCCAGATATCTTCCCACCGGAGCCGGACCGGCCAAATACTGGCGGAGATCTTGGATCGCCTCTTCCGCCACCTGCTCGGCCGGCTTGCCAGCCTCGCCGAATCCGGTGAACACTTCGGTAATATGAGTGAATGCCGTTTCGAGCACTAAAATATTTCCCGGACCGGCCGAATCCGAAACCTCGACCACCCCGCAATGCTCCCTCTGAAAATCCATTTTCTCGCGCACCGTCTTGATCTCGCGATGCCCGATATTGGGATCGAGCTTGGAAACCATAGCCAAGCATTGACGGCCTTTCATATCTCCACGCTCAAGCAAGTGCAAGCCTTTCAGATTACTGCAGGGCCGGACCGCGACCGAAATCCGGCCCCCGCCGGCCGGATAAAAACCCGCCCGATCGAGCATGCAGGATATTTGGGGCCCCATTTTCGCAATGCAGGGCAAAAAAGCTTTTTGCAAAAAATCAAAAGGCGGCGCATAGGGGTTATGCGTCCCCCCTTCGATCACCAACTTAGTTTCTCCGGAAGCAATCATCAAGGCCGGTAAAACGGTTTGCAACACCAGGGTTGCGCTCCCCGCAGTGCCCACGGCAAAGCGGTATTCTCCCGAAACAACCGGGCCGGGCTCGAAAGTAATCTGCGGGCTGCCGATACGTCCGCCCTCAACCTGCGCTTGTCCGATTTCCATTGCCGCCTGCAACGCCGTCAAATGTTGCCGCAGCAAGCCCCCTTTTTTACGCTTGGCTCTGATATTCACCATGCGAAAAGGCTTGCCGGTTATCAGCGCCAGCGCCAAAGCCGATCTTAAAATCTGCCCGCCCCCTTCGCCGAAGGACCCGTCAATCGTAATCATTATTTTTCCCCTGTATAATCGGCGCGACAAATTGATTCTCGAAACCGTGCTCTACCAATCTGAGCTACGCCCCCGCAAGTGATGGAGGCGCCGGGATTCGAACCCGGGACCACGTGGGTCTAAACCATGTAGTTCCGAAAGGCATTCGCGCCGAAATTTAACTTTAATATACCCCGATTTTGCGGCGGACAACGAATATTGAGACACTTGAAATGTAGTCCCAACGGCATTCCGCCGCAGGCTTTCAATAAAGGTCTACCTGATCGATCAACGCAACCCAGTGCTCCGGGCTCAGTTCGCCCGCTGCAAAGGTCGTCATAACCTCGAAAACCTGATCTGAGAACCCGCCGATGTTCAGGATATCCTCCCGCTCCGCAGCCTGGGTTGTACGGTTGGGTTGAATGTCAATGCACACCAGGCGCGCCAATGGGTTACGCTTTTTAAAAGTATTCCACTCGCGCAGCATGGCAGTCCCGCGGCCCACACCCGCATCCACCCAGGACTCATTGTCCGACACAAAGACCACCAAGTCGCCCTTAGCTTTTTGTTTATTCAACCTGGCCAGCGGCGCGCTGCAATTGGTTCCGCCGCCGCCGATCCCGGCCAGTTTTGCGGCATTGGTCATAACGCTGTCCCGCGGATTGATATCTATTTTCACAACCTCATTCTCAAACGGCAACACCCGAGCCTTCGGGTTCTTGCGCAACAAGGCGGCCGTGATCAAAGCCGCAACATCGATGCACCGGATCAGACTGGTCGCGCCTTTGCGATGCCCGCTCACCGCCGGACTCATGGAACCCGACACATCCGGGCACACATATAATTCCGCATTGATGGAGGGTACATTATTTATAGCGATCTCCAGGGCATCCTGCAAGGCTTCTTTGACAACAACCGGAACACGCTGGTCGACCCTTTGATACGCGGCCATCAGTTGATACGGAAATACTCGCGCCCGCGCGATTTGGACCGGATCTTTGAGTCGGGCCGCAATCCTGTCCGTGGTTTCAAGATCTTCAAACACGCCGTGACGCGCAAAGGTATTCAGATTCATGCGGGTCATTTGCCAGGGAGCCTTGCGGGCGATTTCCCTCCAGTCGTTCCGGCTCAGCTGCATGGCGGTCAACATCTGAAACGGAACCTGCGGCACTTCCGTTGTTTCCTCTTTGATAAACCGTTCATAGGCTTTTGTCAGTTCCGGCAGCAACTCCGAATTCGCGCTACGCCCGATCATATAGGCATACAAAGCCTCGCGCTTTTGATCGGCCGGTTTCGGGTGGACCATCTTGATGATGTCGGCCAAGGAAGGGGCATTCCCGACCGTTGCTTTGAAGATTTCCTCATCCGATCTCCGGTCCAGCCAATCCTGAATCATGCGTTTCGGTAACGTACCCAACGATTTGCGCCCCACCGCGCCGGAACGCATGATTTGCACAAAAGTGCGCAACATCCTGGCATTGTCGATGACGCGATGAAATGCGGCTCTAAACACTTCCCTGTCTTTGATCGACAAAACCGCGCAAAGCAATGCCGGCATGTCTTTCATGTATCCCCGGTTTCGGCAGAAAATCGCGGCCTTGCCGATGAATTCCGCATCAAGCTCCCCGCATAAGGACAGGACCTGCTCCAATTGATGTTGCCCATCCGCATAATAGGTTCTGCTCAAGCACCCGGTGGCGGCATACTGAGCCAAAGCCTGTTTCGGCACAAAACCATAGGCCGGCGC
>RPPU01000391.1 GCA_003819975.1 Desulfobacteraceae bacterium | reverse complement strand
CTGGGGTCGTTTCGAGTTTCAAGAAAAGAGCTAAAATTATTTTTTCATTTGGGTAAAGCGGGTAAGAAGGCACGGTATAAGTTATTTCGCCTTCTGAAGCAGCCGACTTGAGGATCGTCGAGCTGAAGTAATCGCATCGGCGCGGTCCTTGGCCCGGCATCTTGGGTATCGGACAATCGATGCGGATCTCCCCGTTTTTAATTTGGTTCGCCGGCAAATTGCAGGCCCAGCTGATGGTGTGCGTGCTGCCGGGCGCCCATTCGACCGTGCCTTGCGGTTCCAGGAAGTAGGCGGCCGGTTGCGGGTATGCGTCTTTTTGAACGATTTTATTCTTGTCGGCCATGGCCTTGGTCACGGCCGGCGACTGGGTAACCGGTGACTGGACGGTGTTGTTTCCGGCCATGGTCTGGGCCGGCGATCCTTTGGCATCGGTGATGCGCAGCTTGAAGACGCGGCTGTCTTCATAGCGGATGTTGGTTTTTTTATCCAGGAACGAAAGGGTGATCACCATATCCACCAGCGATCCAATTGGAAATTTTTTCAGGTCAAGTTCCGCGGCCCGGACCGTGCGGAAAGAAACTTTGCCTGAAGGCGCAATGTTGTCGGCAACGACTTTGATAAACGGCAGGTTTTCCAGCGAGTTGTTCAGACTGTTGTAGAAGTCGGACATTGCATTACCGCTTGAGGAGGCTTGCGGCAGGCGTTGACAGACGATGGTGCCGTGGGAGCCGGGCGTGATATTGAATGAACTCCACTCCACAGAATAAATTCCGCCGGTTTCCCAGACCGCGCCTTCCTCGGGAGCTATCAAACGGGCAAACGGTTGAACCGCCATTGGCTTGGCTTGGACCGGTTGTTTGGGGCCGGAACCTGTCGCGTTCGGCGTTTGCGATTGGCCGGCCGGGCCGATCATGGATTGGGGGTTGGTGGAGGGTGGGTTGAGGGCCGGTTTGGGAGGATCCGTAATGGTATTGTTTTTTGGCGCGGGCGGTTCGGGCTGGGGATTCAACCAAGTCAGGCCTTGCTTTGAATCGACACCCGGCGGTTCGGGTTGCGGATTAATCCCGGACAGCACCCAGGGTTTGACGATTTTCAAACTACCGGTCGCGGGCGCACGCGTGACCGGAGCAGGGCTGGGGGTTCGCACATTTTCGGCGCATTGGACTTTAAATGATGCCCGGTTTGACAGGATTACTTGGGGACCGGTTATTTTAATATAAGCCCATCCTTGATATACTGCAGGGGTTGAGCCTTCCAAGGTGCAGGTGGCGGAGACCTCATGCGAACCCGGTTTGATAAAAACCAGGGTTTCTTGTCCGGAAGTCACCCCGTCATTGCGGACAAACTGATATTGAATCTTAGTCGGCTCAGTGACCGAGATCCGGCCGTTGAATTTAATCAATGCCGGGCATTGGCCGTTAAACGCGGCCGGCTGGGCGCTTAATGCCACGGTGATATTTTGCGCCGCATAACATGTTGAAAAGCTTATAAAAAGAAAAGCCAGAGCCATTATCCAAAAAATCCGATGTTGGATGAATGATTTCAGCATGTTTGGTCTGCCTCCTAATTTTAATTTCCAGTGTCGATATCTAAACTATAGTACTAAAAAAGAATTCATTTGTTCAAATTATATTGAGCCGTAATCAGGATTTTCAGGCTGGGAGTGCTAGGGCTTGGCTACGCGGAATGGACCGAGTTCCGCAAGTGGATCGGGTTGAGGCCTGTAAATGATATGCCTGGTTTTAGGAGCCATTCTTATCGACGATGAGCTCGTGGCCTAAACACCTTTTAAGACTATATTGGGACATTCGGGTAATTCAGCAGGTTGTTTTATGGGCGGCGGATCAATAAGCATCAACCCGCATTCAGCGCACTTTAAGCCCTTGCTTTCTTCGTCGCCTTTTATGCAAATTTCTTCTTTTGGTTCTTCACCATCAGTTTTGAACAATAAGGGCACGGGATCCGGAAGGCCATATTTAAAAAGATCCCATAAAGAATTAAATGAGGTATAATAAGTCCCCTTGACCATTTTAGTCCCGCATTTTGGACAATTTTCAATATCCATATCTTCTCCTTATTGGTAGGGGTTCAAGATTTTGAAACCCTACAGCTTTTTTAATCTTGAACTGTGAACCGTGAACTTTGAACCTGTCCATTCACCAATCAGTTCCTCCTCCACCGTCTGAACCGCCGCCGGAGTCGCTGCCGCTATCACTCGAGCTATCACTGGAACTGTCGCTGGAACGACGGGACGATGATTTTTCCGGGATAATAACGGTTTTGGTGTGATGCGTTCCGCAGTTGTTGCAAATATAAGTGATTTCTTCCAATCCGGTTGAGGAATAGGTGGCTTCCTGTTTCACAACGGTTTCAATCCGAACCCAATGGTGGCACTCGATGCAAAGATGGGCTTTGACATGCACATAGCCGATCCATCCCAGCAGCGCCAAAATAATGGAGATCAGAATGAATTTGAGGAATGCGGAGGCGATTTTTGGGGTTGTCTTTTTTTTCATTTGGGCCAGCCCGCACATGCCTTTAAGGGCCGAAATAATTGCGGCGACGGTTTTGCCGTCTTTCATCAGAGGCGTGAGTGTTTTTTTCAAAAGCGCACTCGATGCCTGCGGCGTGAACGGATGGGCAAACCGCGGCGCGGTCGCGATCTCGGCGTGCCGGTCGCCCAAGGAAACCACCAGGATAATGCTGTTATTGGCGTCGCGAGACAATTCCCGGCGCAAGGCGACGGCATGCTTGCGGAATTCCCGATTGGGCACGGCTTGGACAAGGCAGACAATAAATTCCTGATACATATCTTGCACAATATCCGCGATCGATTGCTCCAGACGCTTATATTCGTCCGCGGACAGGATATGATTCTTGTCGATCAATTGATAATTTTTCGAATAATCCATGTTTGCCATAGTTACCTTTACTTGCTATATATAAAAGCACTCGAACAATTTTTTAACCACAGATGTCCGCAGATGACCGCGGACTTTTTCTTCGGCCGGACCGGCCGAAGAAAACCAGTCAGGCCCGGACGGGCGATTCTCTTCTTGTGGAATAGTGCTGTAATTTATTAATCTTTCCGTATTAAAGGAGATAATTCAATGGCCTTATGTTAAACTTATTATCCAGACCGCGATCAAAACCCAAAAAGTCGCGCCGATCCAGAGGCTTATCTCGGTCAGGATGATCCATCTTGACAATGAAGCATCCGCATAGTAATCCCATCGCGGTTTTTTTCTGCCGAATGAGAGAATAAAAAGAACAACCTCGCCGGTATAAAAACAAATAGTTTCCAAAATAAACTGAAAAATGAATCTTAATATTCCTCCAGCAATGTCTTCCAGCATTTTTATGACCTTTTTTAGAACGATTTTCAGGAAAAACGGTTTTTGTTTTAAGGTGATTAAATGTTATAGATTTTTGGACTTTTTTTGATGCCGGTGTTTTTACATTCCGGGCAGATTTCACTGCTTGGCATGGAAGGGCCCCATTTCTTGAAATTAAAGATATCTCTTTTGCTTGCTTCAAGCCATAGCCATTTGGATTTGCACAAAGGGCATTTTATGGATGTCCACAAGAATGTCATACCAGAAAGAACCAATAACATTCCAATGAGTGTCATCAACACTTGCAGGTCGGCAGTGTCTCTTGGAAAAAAATAAAGCACTCCAGAAATAAACCAGAAAAAATAGCCGGCTAATTGAATTCCTTGGCCCAATCGCCATTTCCACCATTGACCTGTTTTTCTGATCATTGAATCTTCGAACATTTTCATCCTTTATATATTTGTAGTCTCATTTAATAACCACAATCGGATAATACAACGGCAATTGCCAGGCCAGTACACAGCCCAAAAGCCACACCAGGGCGAGGAGGCTCACTGTTTTTGTCAGCATTTCGGTTTTTAGTCCCTGGCTTTCCAAGCTGCTTTTTTTGAAAAAGAAACCCCGGATTATAAGGAGCGGCAAGAGATATCCCCAAATTGCGAAGCGCGCATAAAACCATGCCGGCAAAGGGAGAATATCCATTTGAATTTTGTGACCGTATTGCAGGGAATTGGCTTGCAAAAGGCTATAGAGATGGACAAACACCGCAACCGCGATGGTTTCCAGTAAGGCTATGGTCATGCGGAAATAAGTCATTTTATAGATTTGGATAATATTCCGAGACATCTTGATTTTGACTTGCTCCGTGAAAAGGGGTTTGTGAAACAGGGCATGGTTGACTAATTTTTTTAATAATTACAGTGTATTAAGTAAAATTGCAAATAAAAAATCCGGGCGCGGGCATCAATATGGGGTTGATCCTTTCAATCTAACCTATCGTAATTATTGATTTTCAGACAATGGGCTGATATAAAATCCTGTCAAATATTCCTGCGGTCATCCGCAGCTAATTGAAAGAGAAGCTTAATGAAAATAAACAAGATAGCCATTCCCGAGGATTCGTTAATCCACGGCACTTTAAACCAAATCCATTATGCCGACTGTTACAGCGTGGATTTTCAAAACGAACGGGTCATCACGGTTGAAGAGGTTGCGCGAATGTTTTTCAAATCCATTCCGGACTGGGTCCTTTTTCTGCTCGATCTGCGGAACTGGGCGGTGAAATGGTTCGGGCTAAAGAGTGAAAACGCCCGCGAGGTTCTGGCGCGTTTGGACAGCGATCCGATCGAGCCGGGCAAACCTTTTGGAATATTCCAGGTCATTAATAAGAATGCCAATGAGATCCTCATGGGCGATGAGGACAAGCATCTTGATT
>RPPU01000390.1 GCA_003819975.1 Desulfobacteraceae bacterium | reverse complement strand
TATGCCGGAAGGCGTTTCCTGGACCAGGCCTCAGGGAAGTTTTCATATGTGGCTGGAATTGCCGGCCGGCTATTCCAGCATTGCCCTTTTCTTTCTTGCCATTGAGCGCGGCGTGGCTTTTATTCCGGGCCCCATGCAGGACATCAACCATCGTTTCATCAATGCTTTGCGTCTGGGTTACGGCTCCGTCGATCCGGAGCGGATCACGCAAGGCATCCGATTGTTGGCCCAAGCAGTCAAAGATCTGTTAAAAGAATCGCCGGGTAGCGATCTCGGCTTGAGCGGGTTGGGGGATTTTCAGTAAATCAGGCTGATAGGCTGTAGGAGTTTAGACTATAGGGAATATGAACGATTTATATGAAAAAAACGGTTATACGATCAGCACGGATAAATCCAAATTGGATCTTCGGGTGATCCATGATTTTCTCCGGAACTCTTATTGGGCGCAAAACATTCCTTATGAAACCGTGGTTCGCGCCATTGAAAACTCCCTCTGCTTCGGGCTGTATCAGGCCAACAAGCAGCTCGGCTTTGCGCGGGTGGCCACCGACTATTGTCGGATTGCCTATGTCATGGATGTCTTTATTCTGGAACCATATCGCCACCGGGGTCTGTCCAAATGGCTGATGGAATGCATCCTGGCTCACCCGCCCTTGCAAGAAGTGCGCGGTTGGATGTTGGCGACGCAGGATGCTCACGGACTTTACGCGCAATTCGGTTTTACGCCCTTGGAAAAACCCGAGAAGTATATGCAAAAACGAATCCCGGCTCCCTATGGAGTTTGAATAATTTATAAAGGCAATAAGGATTACTACTCTATACTTGGGGAACAAGTCGCGAAAAGTTCAAGGAATATGTTTTCTTCAATACCCTTGAACGTAGAGACCCGTAGAGATGATTTTATATCTCTACGGGTCTCTACGGATCCCTCGACCCCTTGGCCCCTTGAACCCTACTTCTTAAAACGAGGAGAAAAGCAATGGAAAAAGGAACATTTGAAACCAAAGTCGGCCTGGCCGAAATGCTCAAAGGCGGCGTCATTATGGATGTCACCAATGCCGACCAGGCTAAAATCGCCGAAGATGCCGGCGCCGTGGCTGTCATGGCCCTGGAACGCATTCCGGCCGATATCCGCAAACAGGGCGGCGTATCGCGCATGTCCGATCCTAAGATGATCCGGGCCATTCAGGCCGCTGTTTCCATCCCGGTCATGGCCAAATGCCGCATCGGCCATTTTGCCGAAGCCCAGATTCTGCAACAATTAGGCATTGATTTTATCGATGAAAGCGAAGTGCTGACCCCGGCTGACGAAAGCAATCACATCGACAAACACCCCTTTAAAGTGCCTTTTGTGTGCGGTTGCCGAAACTTAGGTGAAGCCTTGCGCCGGATCGCTGAAGGCGCCGCCATGATCCGCACCAAGGGTGAAGCCGGAAGCGGCAACATTGTGGAAGCCGTGCGCCATATGCGCCAGGTCATGACCGAGATCCGACGTCTGACCGTTCTGAACGAAGACGAACTCATGGCCGCGGCCAAAGAAATGGGCGCGCCTTTTGAATGGGTCAAAAGAACCCGCGAACTGGGCAAATTACCCGTACCCAATTTCGCGGCCGGCGGCGTGGCCACGCCCGCGGATGCTTCCCTGATGATGCAACTGGGAGCGGAAACCGTTTTTGTAGGTTCCGGTATTTTCAAATCGACCGATCCCCAGGTCCGCGCCCATGCCATTGTCCAGGCCGTGACCCATTATCTGGACCCCGAAGTTCTGCTGCAGGTTTCAACCGGCCTGGGCGAAGCCATGCCGGGCATTGAGATGAAAGATCTGAAACCCGGAGAACACTTGGCCGAACGCGGATGGTGAGATCCATGCAATCACATACGTCTAATTTCTTTTTATTTACTTAACTATAGTTGCATAAAAGTTGAATCAGCTATAACTTTTGCTTTCCCGTTTCCCGCGGGAAAGCAAAAAAAATAAATAAGGCTCTGCGCTCTCTGCGCCTTTGCGGTGAAACCAATGATCAAAATAATCGGAATACTTGCTTTACAGGGCGATTTTGCCAAACATGCGGAACACATCCAAAAACTGGGTGCCCTTCCCCGACTGGTCAAAAAGCCGGCTGATCTGGAACCCTGCGGCGGCCTGATCATACCGGGCGGAGAGTCCACCACCATGACCAAACTGATCGATTGTTTTGGCCTGCACGAACCCTTACGCGCTTTTGCCCGCAACCACCCGGTTTTGGGCACCTGCGCCGGGCTCATCATGGTGGCCCGGCAAGTGGATGACGAACGCGTTAAACCGCTGAACCTGATCGATATCGCGGTCAGCCGCAATGCCTACGGCCGGCAGATCGACTCCTTCAGCACCGAGTTGTCCATCCCCTTTTTGAACGGTTCCGGCCCGTTTCATGCGGTCTTTATTCGCGCGCCCCAAATCCTCGCAACCGGGCCGGAGGTAGAAACCCTGATCGAATATAACCATCAACCCGTCATGGTACGCAACAAACAAGTCATTGCTTTGGCTTTTCACCCCGAATTGACCGATGATTCCCGTATTCATGAATATTTTTTGAAGGAATGCAGGGAATAGAAGAAGGGTTCAAGGAGTCAAGGGTTCGAGGGTTATAAAAAAAACCTTGCCCGGCAGGGCAGGATATTTCGAGTAGAAACGCTAAGCCTAAATAAGATTTAAAAAAAAGAATACTTTATCCTATTCTATTTTTAGCTCAATTAGGTGTCCTGCGCCAGGATTTGGATTTATTGGAAAAAATCGATCAGCAGAGCGCAACAAATCATCGGCAATACGATCTTCACGGCCAACAACTTCCACCATAACCCCTCTTCGGCGAATTTCATTTATTACAGGAACAAAATCGGAGTCTTCAGCGATTAATATCGCAACTTGATAAATTCCGGAAAATGCCCCCACCACCATATCAACAGCCATTAATGTATCAACGCCCTTCTGACTGCTTGGTTTCTTTTTTGTTCCCAACCTTTGTGTACCGAAGCCTAATTCAGTATAGGGAAGCAATTCAACAGCAGCCCAATATTTGCTCAATCGACTGTCAAGATCCTCATCTTTTTCGGGTTTTGCATCATAATAAATAACTCGCGTCAGAGCGACAGACTTTTCCATAGAAGTTCCTCCCCAATGCGCGATTGAATGTACCGCCTTCTCGGATAATTGAGATGGATTTATATATTTTCCATTAAACGCTTCTTTCGCCAGCACACGTAAAAAGCCTCCATCCACGAATGCATGAGCATGATAAAGGGACATTTGGAATTTTACCTCCTCTGATTCAAGAACTTTTAAACATATATTTCGTCCAAAGATGTTGCCGGATGCAACTTTTTCAAAAATTCCTCGCAAGGCAGGCAGAGAATATCTCCTTTTTTCAGGCGATCTTTACCCCGGTACAGAAGAAAGGCCTTGCTTTCGGGATATTCATCTTGGAACGATCTTAAACCGCGCAGATCGGCCGGCCGGATATTGTTGTTGTTTTTCACTTCTATGGCCCAGATGCCGTCCGGGCCGTAAACGATAAAGTCGACTTCTACGCCGGCCCGGGTGCGCCAAAAATAGAATTCACGCTTTATGCCCGCGTAAGCGGCCCAAGCTTTTAAATGTTGCGCAACCAGCCCCTCCAATGCTTGTCCCTCTATCTCTTCGGAACGATCCAGCGGCCCTTGCGGCCGTAAAGACCGAAACACACCCGTATCCATTAAAAAAAACTTAGGGTGCTGAGCCAATTGCCGTTTGGCTCTCTTGCTGAATATGGGCAGACGCCACCCTAAGAGGATGTCTTCAAGGACCCCCACATAACCCTCAACCACTTTGCGTTCGACATTGCAATCCCGCGCCACATTGCTGACGTTGAGCGCCGAGGCATGTGAAAAACTGATGGCTTCCAAAAACCTGGAAAAACTACCGAGATTGCGCACCAAACCTTCCAGCTGCACTTCCTCTCTTAGATATAGCGCCGCATAAGCACGCAACACTTCCTCGGGGCTCTCGGAACCCACCACCACCGGCAACAAACCGTAACGAAGTGCCTTATGAAAATCAAAACGCGACCCCAATTCCGCAGCCATAAAAGGATGCAAGGTGCATAACAGCGCCCGCCCGCCAAGCATATCCACCCCGGTCCGTTTTAACTTACGGGCACTCGATCCGGTCAATATGAATCGCCATTCTTTCTTTTTTTCAATCAATCCGTGCACCACCGACAATAATTCGGGAATCCTCTGAATTTCGTCTATCACAATAGCCCCGGAATCGGGATAGGCTTCAACGATCTCTTTGAGTTGCTCCGGGTGGGCGGACAAAAGACGCATTCTTTCCGGTTCCAACAAATCAACATATAGATGATTTTTGTAAAACTGCCTAATAAACGTGGACTTACCAGTTCCGCGAGGACCGAATAAAAAATAGCTCTGCAGAGGTGGGTTGAAAAAACGGTCTATAATTTCCATTTTGCGCCTCAATTTGGAAGTTACCGACCCAATATGTCAAAAGGCCATAGTTTAGTCAAGCTGAAATTATAAAAAATAACTCCGGCCGCCTCTCATCCGCCTGAGCGCGATCCCAAAATTATTTTTAGCGCCATCGCAAAACACCATGCCTAAACGGGCGGCTATGCGGCAATTCTGCTCCTCTCGGTAAGGGTTGTTTCCGCGTAGATAACTTACCGCACTATTGTCTGAAGGAAAAACGGGGTTAGTATTTAAAGAGCCAAATTTCGCTCAAAGAAGGATATCCCAAAAATCAATTTTTTC
>RPPU01000389.1 GCA_003819975.1 Desulfobacteraceae bacterium | reverse complement strand
TGCGCCTGCCCTAAAAAAACGAATATCGAATCACGAATTGCGGTTTAAAGAGGAAATAATATCTTCGTTATTTTTGCAGCAATGGAGTCATTTTACGTTTTTTTAAAAATGATGTCCTTTGTGTGAGAAAAAAGGAAATAAAATGGACAAAGACAGGATGAAATCCTACCGGTCGTTTCTGAAAGACAGTATCCGCAAAACGATCGACTTTTCGCAGACGGATCAGAACCGGGGCATTGCGCCTCCGCCGGTCGAAAAGCCTTATGCAAAAGAAGGCAAGCGCATCGATCTTCTCAAATGGGATGAATGGGGCGACATCGGTAAAATGGATTTGAAAACCGCGATCAAAAACCGTGAAAGCCGCCGCTCCTACAGCGATAAATCCCTATCCCTCAAAGAACTCTCTTTTCTATTGTGGGCGACCCAGGGCATCCGGGAAAATCTCGGCCCGGGTCATGCGCGCAGAACCGTGCCTTCGGCCGGTTGCCGCCATGCGCTGGAGACCTATCTCTTTGTTTTTAATGTAGAGACGCTTGAACCGGGCATCTACCGTTATCTTCCCGTGGAGCATCAGCTGCTTTTTGAGTTTGCCGAAGATCACCTCGATAAAAAACTGATTGAAGCGACCTTCGGCCAGTCTTTTGCCGGCGAATCGGCCGTGACCTTCGTCTGGACGGCCATTCCCTATCGCATGGAGTGGCGCTATGATATCGATTCTCATAAGGTCATTGCCATCGAGGCCGGCCATGTCTGCCAAAATCTTTACCTGGCCGGTGAAGCCATAGATGCCGGAATTTGCGCCATCGCCGCTTATGATCAGGAAAAAATGGACGCGTTATTGCGGGTGGACGGAGCGGATGAAATTTCGGTTTATATTGCTTGCGTAGGTAAGAATTAAGAACTTTACATCATTAGGAGATATTTCATGCGCCCATTCATGCAAACCCTTTTCATCTTAGCGGTCATCTTGACTGCTTTGTGTCCCCTTACCCTGGCCGGAGCCCCGCGGTCCATTGGACCAACCGACCCGGCTGAACTCGAAGCCTTCTTTGACAACTACCTGACCGCTCAAATGTCGGCCCATCACGTGGCCGGCGCCATGGTAGCCGTGGTCAAAGACGGCCAAGTGCTTTTCACCAAGGGCTACGGTTACGCCGATATCGCTAAAAAAACCCCGGTCGATCCCGAGAAGACGATGTTTGTGCTCGGCTCGCTCACCAAGCTCTTTACCTGGACGGCCGTGATGCAGCTTGTCGAACAGGGCAAGCTGGACCTAAATACCGACATCCACACCTATCTTGATTTTAAAATACCGGCCACCTTTGCGGAGCCCATCACCCTCAATCACCTGATGGCCCATACCGCGGGTTTTGAAGACAATAAGTTTGGCCAAATGGCGGCCGTGCCCGAAGGGTTGATTCCTTTGGGCGAGTGGTTGAAAACCCACATTCCAACGCGGGTGCGCGCGCCGGGGCTATTAAGCGCCTATGCCAATTACGGCGCCGCCTTGGCCGGTTACATTGTGGAACGTGTTTCCGCTATGCCCTTCGATCAATATATTGAAAAAAACATTCTGATCCCCCTGGGCATGACCCACACAACTTCACGCCAGCCCCTGCCGGCTGCTCTTCGCGCCGATCTCTCGCCAGGCTATATTTTTGCTAAGGGTGCTTACCAAGCCCAACCCGCGGTTTTCGAAGCCGTACTCCACCCGGCCCCGGCCGGTTCGATCCATGCCGACGCCGGCGACATGGCTCGTTTCATGATCGCGCACTTGAACGACGGCCGCTACGCCGAGGCCGTTATTCTGCAACCCGCTACCGCCCGGCTTATGCACACCCGGAGTTTCAGCCATGATCCCCGCGTGAACGGCATGGCGCACGGTTTTTGGGAACTCGATATGAACGGCCGGCGTATTATCGGTCATATCGGGTCGCACTTTACCTTCAACAGCATGATGTTGCTCTTCCCCGAAGATAAATTGGGTGTTTTCATGGCTACCAACAGTCAAGGCGGCGGCAACTTCATAGGTGAAAACTATTTTCCATTCTATCAGGCTTTTGTCCGGCACTATTTCCCCATAGCAGTTCCTGCCCTTACCCCTCCGGTCGATTTTGCCCAACGCGCCGGCCGTTTTAGCGGCAACTATTCCTTTACCTTTGGCCGGTCGGACACCACCCCGGAAAAACTGTTCGGCTTAATCATGGCCGTAAACATACAAGCAGACCAAGACGGGCTGAGCGTCCGCTTGCCTTTTGGCAAAGAACGTTTTGTCGAAATCGGGCCAATGACTTTCCGCCAAAAGGACGGCGATACCCTGCTCGTCTTTCATGAAGACGGTACCGGCGTCATCACCCAATGTTTTTATGGTCCGGCGCCGCTCACCGCGCTGGTCAAGAACCGCTGGTTCGAAACGCCTAAGTTGCACTTGATCCTGTTGGCAATGTGCATTATCCTGTTTCTGAGTTTTCTGATCATTGCGCCCATTGCTTTTTTGGTTCATCGCAAACGCGTCGATCGCAAGTCCGCCCCACTCCCGGCACGCCCGGCCCAATGGGTTGCCGGGATCACCAGTCTTTTAAGCCTGTTGCTTCTTTTTGGGGTGTTTGGATCCTTGTTTAATATCATCGGCCTGTTTACCGGCCACCTGCCCCTGTGGAAAGGGGTCCCGGCCGGTTCGATGGCTGTTGGCCTGTTGGCCCTGGCGATGATCGCTTTCACCTTCCTGGGATGGAAACGGCACTACTGGAGCCTGGCCGGCCGCATCCACTATACTTTGGTCACTTTGGCTGCGGTCGCTTTGACTTGGTTTCTGTATTTCTGGAATATTCTCGGCAGGAGCTTCTGATGGGTTTGATACAAAAAATAGAACAAAAAATCCTGCAGAAAATATGGATGCGCCGGGTGCTTGATAAATAAAAAAATAGATCATTTCAGTGCTGCCGATGTATAGTTTCACAAGGGCCCGGCCGTGCTGATCATCCGGAATTTTAGCCGCACCCCGATTCTTGAGTTTGAAATTGATTTTGCATTGGCTGTCCAGCCAGAGGCGTTCCACGATCAGGTCCGGCAAGGGTGCTTGCATGGTGGCGGTCCCTGGTTTCTGTGTTTGCGTGCCGGCCATCAGCGCCTGATTCGGCACGATCGCAGCCAGAACAAAGGTGCAAACGAAAAACAGGATTACGGATAACAACTTGTTTTTCATGGAATTTTCCCCTTTTAATGAGTTTTCATGCTCATAATTCACAAGAGCCTATTCCCGGATATCTCCCTTCCCGGTTGACTCTCCATTCAAATATATAGGTATTTATCCGGAGTTGAAAGGTTCAAAAAAATGGATCTGTTCATTATAAAACGTCGGAGGCAGATATCTGCTCACTTACCCCGCTCATAGGCAAGCGCTTCCTGCTCCATTGCCGGCGAAATGTAGCGCAGCAGAAAATCAACAGAGGGTTTACCGCCGGCTAACAAAGGTTCCAGCAGGGAAAGCTCCACTTGCTCGCTGTCACGCTTCCAGACAAGCAACACACCCTCCTCCGATTTACCGTCGGCTATGGCGGCCAGGGATTTTACATCCATTGTTTTGGCGCCGTGAACTAGCTGCGGTTCTCCGAAGGTTTTAGTGAGGTATTTGAGTAATCGCTGAAGCCTATCAACGCTTCCGGCCTCCGCCGGGAGATCACCGCTCCATTTGTAGAGATAGGTGCGGTCTTTGTAGCAGGCGATCCAAAGCTGCATATCGCGGAGATAATCGTTCTTGAAATCCAGAATTTCGATGTTTGACAATCGGGGTTTAGAAAAGCTGTGTTTGGCCTGAACTTTATAGCCCTGCTTCTGCAAAAACGATTGGGTGCCGCCCACGCCCGCGTTGAGCTTGAAGCCGAAAAGGTCCGCGGCAAAGACTGTCGTGGTCGCAAAGAAGAGCGCCAAAAGGACCAGACCCATCAGCCGCAATCTGTTCCGGCCATGAATGGTTGCATTCTGCATCATTACGACTCCTTTCTTCTGCCGACATACACCGGCGATCATGCAGTTCATAAAATTTTTAGTTATCCGGTCAGTCAACAACGATCTATCTTCCTAAATTTATATGTCACGATGATATAGAACGTTCCCCATTCTTACATAATCAGCGTTCGATTAAGCAAGTCAGAGCGAGCTGTCCGAAGTGCTGCACCATGCAGACAATCCCATAAACCTTAAGAGCGCACATCATCAGGCAGATGTACCCAGTCTATTTCGGGTTCTTTCTTAATGTCAGGCTTGGTCATATTTATTCTCTCGTACGGTTAAAACCGGAATATCCGGTCACGAAGGGATATTTGAAGCGATTCATAGCTGCATCAGGGTATAAATTTCTTGATCTGGATATTTGGAATATGCTTATAATGCTTTTCGTTTGCGGTAAGAAGCAACTCGGAACCATTGATGCAGGTGGCGGCTATTAATGCATCCGCCAATTCCATGGAATGGCTTAAGAAATAGGCTTCAATGTAAATCATCGCCCGGGTTGAAATATCTTGGCTTATTTGGATAATAGCTGCATCCCATTTGGTCAACTGCTTTATGAAACTATTCAGCTCCTTTTTGTTTCGCATACCTTGAACGATTTCGATATAGGTCACGACGGAAATGCCAAATGGAATGTGGTCATGAATGACATCTCTCGCCCGGGGGTTGCCGCGCAATTCCCATATTAGAACATCCGTATCAATAATCAAAGGGCTCTCCTTTTTCTAATGGCCCTGACATAATGATCGACGGATTCAAGATCATCGCGGTCTTTCCATAATCCGAATATTTCATC